>NZ_CAXBGB010000035.1:0-29255 GCF_963975125.1 uncultured Winogradskyella sp.
TGACATGCTAAACGTATCCCTTCTTGCAGTTCTTTTCTTGTAAAATGAGGCGTTTCAGTAGGTAAAGCTTCACCTCCGCCTGATAATACATGACATTCGCATTGAATACAGGTGCCACCACCACCACATGCTGATGGTAAAAATATTTTTTGATTGCCTAAGGTTGTAAGCAATGTATCGCCAGAAGCTACTTCAATTTTATTTTCATCATTAATTGTAATCATTACAGGGCCTGAAGGTGCTAATTTTTGTTTTACAAATAATAGCAATGTTACCAATAACAATGTCACTACTAAAAAAGCTACTATTGTGGCTATGACTGTTCCTAATGTACCTACGGTTAAGATCATGTTACTTTATTACTTTAATATTATTATCGGCTATTGATTTTGTTTTTTCAACTTGCTTGGCCATCTTAATTTCATCTTCACTTGGGTTACTTTCAATGACTGCCGTTTTCACTTCTTTTGCTTCTTCATCTCCTCCAGTCAACATCCCTCCAAAACTCATAAACCCAATTGCCATTAAACCAGTGATAATAAATGTAATCCCCAATCCTCTTAATGCTGGTGGCACATTTGAATATTTAATTTTTTCGCGAATGGCTGCAATAGCTAAAATTGCTAAAAACCAACCAATACCAGAACTCACTCCATAATTAAAAGCTAATCCTAAGGTTTCAATCTCACGAGACTGCATAAATAAAGATCCTCCTAAAATGGCGCAGTTTACAGCAATCAATGGCAAGAAAATACCTAATGAATTATATAATGCTGGTGAAAATTTTTCTACAACTATTTCTACTAATTGCACCATAGTAGCTATGGTTGCAATAAATAATATAAAAGACAGAAAACTAAGGTCGTATTCTGCAAATTCAGGTCCTAACCAAGCCAATGCACCTTCTTGTAAAATATATTGATCCAATAACCAGTTTAAGGGTACGGTTACTGCCAACACAAATATTACAGCTGAACCTAAACCAATCGCTGTAGTAACTTTTTTAGAGACTGCAAGGTATGAGCACATCCCAAGGAATGTGGCAAATATTAAGTTGTCTATAAAAATTGATTTAAAAAATAACTCTATGTGTTCCATTTTTTTATGTATTGTAATCTTAAAACTTATTTATTGACTTCTAGTATCATTGTTTATTATATATCACAATGTCCTACAAGTTCGTCTTCCAATAAATCTTTATTCCTTGAGCGTTGTATCCAAATAATAATCCCAACCACTATAAGTGCCATAGGTGATAGTAGCATAAATCCGTTGTTTTCATAACCTAAAGCATAGACTCCAGTTTTTTCGATAGGATCTCCTAAAACTTTAAACCCAAGTAAGGTTCCAGATCCTAATAATTCCCTAAAGAACCCAATAATTACCAAAATGAGACCATATCCTAAGGCATTTCCAATGCCATCAAGAAAAGATGGCCAAGGTTTGTTAGCTAAAGCAAATGCTTCAAAGCGTCCCATAATGATACAGTTAGTGATAATTAATCCAACAAATACCGATAGTGTTTTACTCAACTCATAAGCGTAGGCTTTTAGTACTAAATCTACTATAATTACCAGTGTTGCAACCACAATTAACTGAACTATAATCCTGATTTTTGATGGAATGATATTTCGCATCAATGAAATAATCACATTCCCTACACCTAACACAAATAGTACAGAAATTGACATAACAATAGAAGCTTCCAACTCTGCTGTAATTGCCAATGCCGAACAAATACCCAATACTTGAATGGTTATTGGATTATTATCTGCTAAAGGGTCTAGTATTAATCTTGCATCTTTTTTTGATAAAAGTCCCATAAATTAGTTTTTTAAATTTTCGAAATAAGGTAGGTATAGTCTCAATTCAGATTTAATCATTGCCGATACACCATCTCCTGTTATAGTTGCTCCTGCAATGGCATCTACCTCATTGTCTTTTTTATCCATGTTTTTTGGGTCTGCATTACTTTTTGAAACATTAATACCTTTGAAGTTATTAGACTCGTCAAATAAATATTCACCAATAAAATCATCCATAAAAAAACGTTGATTAATATTGGCTCCCAGACCAGGCGTCTCACCTTTATGGTCAAAAAACGCACCTAGAACCACCATGTTTTCATCTAATGCCACATAACCCCAAATGGCATCCCATAAACCTTTTCCTCTTATTGGTGCGATATAATATTTTATACCGTCTTTTTCTCCTATAAGTAAAGGCAAGCGTCTTACATGGCTTGGACCTTTAGCCAAAGCATGTTCTTTTTTAAGGTCTAGCAAATAAGCGTTATTATCTTCGCTAATTTTATCTCCTTGGATTATAAACTGTTTGGTAATATATTTTTTGAACTCATCTTCAACAATATCTTTTGAAACAAAGCTCATGCTACTCTCTTCATTCTCGTTTACACCCATCGCATACAAAATATTAAGTTGTTTTTCTATACGCTTGTTTTCATCTATTTTATCTTTAAATCCTGATGCAGCAAAAGCCAATATTGAGCCAACCACTACAACCATTCCAATGGCAAAAAGTAGGGTATAAGAATTTTTATCAGTTGTCTTTTCCATTATTGCTATACTTTTTTTACTTTAAGACGTCTTAGACGGCGTTTTATATTTCCTTGAACCACATAATGGTCAATTGTTGGGGCAAACACATTCATTAATAAAATGGCAAGCATGACGCCTTCTGGATATGCAGGGTTAAACACGCGGATTAATATTGAAATAAACCCAATTAAAAATCCGTAAATCCATTTCCCTCTATTGGTTTGTGATGCAGTTACTGGATCTGTAGCCATAAATACAATACCAAAGGCAAGTCCACCTATTAATAAGTGATGCCAATAATGTGTACTCATTAAGCCATAGAACTTACTGCTTTGTGTAATCCAACCAGCGTCAACAACACTGTTGAAAATAAGCCCCATTACTACGGCTCCAATGACAGCAGAAAGCATGATACGCCAGCTTCCTATTTTGGTAAAGATTAAAAACAATCCTCCCAATAAAATCAGTAGGGTTGAAGTTTCACCAATAGAACCAGGAATAAAACCAAAGAACATATCTGCAACGGTATGCGTCACTGGGTTATTTTGGGCAATACCTCCAAGTATGGTTTCTCCAGAAATAGCATCTAAGTTGGCACCTTCTGCAATCTCCTGTCCTCTTTTAACTGCGCCTTCAACCCAAACTTTATCGCCACTCATCCAAGTTGGATAAGAGAAAAACAAAAAGGCTCTAATGGTTAAAGCGGGATTTAAAATATTCATTCCGGTGCCTCCAAACACTTCTTTACCAATGATAACACCAAAAACCACTGCAACTGCTAGCATCCAAAGTGGAATATCTATTGGGACAATTAATGGAACTAGCATTCCTGTTACTAAGTATCCTTCTTCAACTTCGTGTCCCTTTATTATGGCGAAAATAAATTCAATTCCTAAACCAACACCATAAGACACTAATATAAGTGGCAAAATTTTCCAAAAGCCAATAGTAAAGTTGGCCATAGACCAAAATTCTGAACTAAAGAAACCACTTGCAGCTGCTTGAATTTCTCCAACGGCTAAATTATGTTGGTAACCTGCATTAAACATTCCGAAAATTAAACACGGTACCAGAGCCAAAATAACGGTATTCATGGTGCGTTTTAAATCGTCAGCAACTTTTATATGAGTTCCATTATGTGTGGTCTCATTTGGCAAGTATAAGAACGTATGGATTGCACTAAATGCTGGTATCCACTTTTTATTCTTATTCTTTTCTTTAAAATTATGTAATTTATTTTTTAAACCCATTTTTATAATTTTTAGTTCCTAGATGCTTCAACTCAACCTCCTCTGTTGCTACTGTAAACAGGTGTGTTCAGCATAACATCTAAGTTCAACTAATTTATATTATCCAATTTCTTTAAGCATTAAGTCTAAACCTTCTCTAATAATTTTTTGATGAGGTTGCTTAGAAACACACACAAACTCTGTTAACGCGAAATCTTCTGGAGCAACTTCATACATTCCTAAAGCCTCCATTTCATCTATATCTCTATACATACATGATTTTAAGATTTGCATCGGAAAAATATCTAATGGAAAAACTTCTTCATAGCCACCAGTTACTACAAACGCTCTATGTTCTCCATTGGTGTTTGTGTTTAAATCGTATTTTTTACTAGGCTTTAACCAAGAAAATGTTAATGCTCTTGAGGTTGATATTTTATTAAAAACTGGTTTAGTCCATCCAAAAAATTCGTAATCATCACCTTCCGGAATAATTGAAATTGTATTGCTGTAATAATCTAAATTTCCATCTGGTTGTACTTGTTTCCCGCTGAGTACATTTCCGGAAATTATTCTAACGTTGGCATCTTTTTCAATACCATGGTCATAAATCATTGTTGCTATTTCGCTTCCAATTTTTGTAGTAAAATATCTTGGCTTTTGTACTGCTGAACCTACTAAAGCAACTACACGCTCTGCATTAAATTTTCCTGTAAGCAACAACTCTCCTATAATAACAAGGTCTTGAGCATTAACTGTCCAAACTACTTCCCCTTTATTAATAGGATCTACTTTATTGATTAAAGTCCCAACATTTCCAGAAGGATGTGGCCCTGAAATTTTATGAATAGTTGCACCAGAAAGGGTGGCTAAAGGTGAATTTGCATTCTTTCCTACAGAAATATGTACCTCACCATCAGTTAGTTTTCCTAGTGCAGTAATCGCAGCTTGCATCTCTGATTCTTTACCAGCTAAAGTATAGTCTAAATCAGCTGCTAAAGGCGCACTCGCATAACCAGAAATAAAAATTGCTTTAGGGGTTTTATCTGCTTTTGCAACGACATCATAAGGACGTTGTTTAATAAAAGCCCAACACCCAGATGCTAATAAATGAGATTTAACTTTATCTGCATCAGCAGATAAATCAAATTTACCATGATCTACATAGGCTTGTTCTTTGTCTGCATTAATTTTAATAGCGTCTATACGACGTCTTGGTCCACGTTTCACTTCAGTAACTTCACCAGAGACTGGCGAAACAAACTTCATAGTTTCATTATCCTTATTATAAAATAAGGTCTCACCTGCTTTAACACGTGCACCTTCTTTTGCAATAAGTTTTGGGATAATACTGTGGAAATCTTCAGGTCTTATAGAGTAGAAATTGCTAATAATAGCATTTTCTATAGTTTGTTCAGCTTCACCGACTAACTTTATATCTAAACCCTTTTTAATTCTGATGTCTTTTGACATATACTTTAAAGATTAGTTATCTAAAAATCGGTGCAAATTTACGAATTAATGAGCAATTATATTTTCAAATTAAAGTGAACCTCTTTTATTTATAACGATTTTAAATAAGCTAGCTGTGTTAGACCACGTATTAATAATTATATTTAAACTCAAATACTTTTAATTGAAGATGATAAAACTATTTAGAAATAGTCGTAAAAAATTGCTAAACGAAAACAAAACACAACGCTATTTTAAATATGCCATAGGCGAAATCGTACTTGTGGTTATTGGAATTTTAATTGCCCTACAGATTAACACATGGAATGAAAAAAGAAAAGCATCTAATGAAGAGCTAAAAATTCTAACGGCTTTACAATCCGATTTTCAAGTCTCAAAAAAGAGAATTGAAGAAACTATGTTAATGCAAAATAGAGTTATGGACTATAGTAGAATTTTATTGGAGATCCATGAACGCCAAGATCAAAAAGAATTTGAATACTTTGATAAAAATTTAGACTCTTTAGATTACCTAATTACTTATGGTACATCTTGGTATAGAGCCGAACCTGTCACAGGAGCCTATAATTCCTTGATAAGCGCTGGGAAAATTGATTTAATTCAAAACGAACATTTAAGACATCTGTTAGCCTAGTTTTCTGCAGATTTAGAATCTGGATTTGAGGATCATGAAGATGCAATGAGGTTATTAGGAAAAGTTGAAGACGAAATATCCAATTTTGTTCTCAAAATAGCGAGTAACAAATTCAGAGATCGCTTGAATTATAAACCTCGACAAATTAAAACTGTTGAAATTTCTGAATCTTTTTTTAAAAAAGATAAATTTTTTGGAAATCTATACCTTAAATCATTATTAGAGTATAATAGGATAGGAAGACAGCAAATAATGTTAGAATCAAGCAAATGCAATTTTATCAATTATAGATGAGAAGCTTAATAAATAATACAACGATGCTTAGGCATGGATTTTGATTATCTTTGATGCATCATAGATTTTTAAGAATGAAAAAGAACTTTTATAACATTTTATTGCTTTTACTATTGCCAACAATTTTGCTTTCTCAAGTAGAAGAAGTTAGTCCTCCTGATTTTATTAAAACAATAACTTTCAAAAGCAATACCACACAAGGTCAGCTACCAGTTTTAAAACTAGGTGAACCTTTAAATTTAGAATTTGATGCTTTAAATGGAGACGAAGAAGACTTCTATTATATAATAGAGTATTTTAATTTTGATTGGACACCTTCAATTCTAGTGAAATCTGAATATTTAAAAGGCTTAGATAATCAAAGAATTTTAACTTATGAGAATTCATTTAATACCTACCAAATTTACTCGCACTACGATTTAAGAATACCAAATATACAAACACGAGCTCTATTAAAGAGCGGTAACTATATGATTTCAATTTACGATGATTATGACGAACTTATGTTCAGTAGAAAATTCATGGTTTACGAAGATTTGGTCAATGTAGGAGCCATAATTAAACGTTCTAGAGACGTTAAAGTTATAGCAGAAAAGCAATCTGTGGATATGGTGATTTCTACAAATATCATCAATTTTAATAACCCTTTAGAAACTATTAAAACGCTTGTTATTCAGAATAACAACCTTAATACAGCCATTTCAGATTTAAAGCCACAATACACTTTAGGCAACGAACTTATCTATCGTTATGATACTGAGTCTGCTTTTTGGGGTGGAAATGAATATTTGTATTTTGAAAACAAAAATGTAAGAGCATCTAGTGTAGGTGTTCAATTTATTGAGCTAAAAGAGATTTATCACAATTATTTATATGCCAATACATCTCGAAAAGACAGACCTTACACATACAATCCTGATATAAATGGTAACTTTCAAATTACTGTTATAGATAGAACGGATGTTGATGTTGAAGCGGATTATACTATGATTCATTTCTCACTATTGCATGAAGAATTAAAAGATAAAAACCTACATGTTTATGGCAACTTTAATGCATTTGCTATTGAAGATTTTACCAAAATGGAATTTAACCCTGAAAGTGGACGTTATGAAAGTATGTTGCTATTAAAGCAAGGGTTTTACAACTACAAGTACGTTGCAGTAGATAAAATTACGGGAGAGTTAGACGAAGGCCTTATCAGTGGTGATTTTTGGCAAACCGAAAACAACTACAAAGTTTTGGTTTATTACAGAGATTTAGGTGCTCGTTTTGACCGTCTTATCGGTTATGGCGAAGCCTCTTCAGTAGATATCTCTAACTAAAAACGTAAGTAATATCGTATTCTACAGACTAAATTTATTTTAACTTTCACTATCTACTAAACGTTTTTAAATATGCAAAATGACATTGCCTTATTTTCTGAATTATGCGACGCTATTTTTGAAGCTGAAACCAATCAACCTGTCGCAAAGCCAATTCCTACTTCAGAATTATATCAACAATTAGATTTATCATTAAATAATGATGGTATTATAGATGACGAACTAAAGATCATACTGAAAGATGTTATAAAAAGCACTCCAAAAACAGCTTCGAAATCATTCTTTAATCAATTATTTGGAGGGCGTATTGGAAAGGCCGCACTAGGTGATTTAATTGCAGTACTACTTAATAATAGCATGTACACCTACAAAGTTGCTGGCCCACAAGTTGGTATCGAAAAGCAAGTCCTAAAAAGTATATGCCACTTAGCTGGCTATTCTAATGATAGTGATGGGACTTTAGCACCTGGTGGTTCTATAAGTAATATGATGGCGTTAATTATGGCTAGAGATCATAAAAACAAATCTATTAGAGCTGAAGGACTATTAAATTCAATGACACTATACACATCTAGAGAATCGCATTATTCTATTTCAAAAAATGCAGCATTAACTGGCATAGGTAGAAATCATGTAAGACTAGTAAATACTAACGCCAAAGGTGAAATGCTTACAGAACATTTAGATGAACTAATTAAGAAAGACATCAATGACGGTTACAAACCTTTCTTTGTAAATGCTACAGCAGGCACAACTGTACTTGGAGCTTTTGATGATATTGTAGCTATTAGTAAAGTCTGCAAAAAGTATAAACTATGGTTACATGTTGATGGCGCTTATTGTGGTGGTGTTATTTTTAGTAATTTGTACAAGCACTTGGTTAATGGTTTAGAACTTTCTGACTCCTTTAGTGTAAATGCTCATAAAATGTTAGGCACACCTTTGAGTTGCTCTGTTATTGTTACGCAACATAGAGAACAGTTACATCATTCCTTTTCTAATGAAGCAGATTATTTATACCAGACAGATGGAGATGATTATAATCTAGGAAAAACCTCCTTACAGTGTGGACGACGAAATGATGCCCTAAAACTTTGGACTTTATGGAAATCTGTTGGGACCAAAGGCTTAGAAAAAATTGTGGATAAGCAGTTCGAAATGGCAAAAATCGCAAGAGACTACATCAACGAACATAAAGATTATACCTTATATAGTTTTAACGATTCCATTTCTATATGTTTTAATTACAAAGGCATCACTGCTAATGAATTATGCACAGCACTTTACGAAAATTCAGAGCTTTTGGTGGGTTTTGGAAAATTCGAAGAAAATGAATTTGTTAGAATGGTTACAATAAACACAGAACTAGAAAAAGAAGACATTTTAGCCTTTTTTAAGACCATAGAGAGCTTTGTATCTGCACATTTGTTAAATTTATCTGCTTCTTAACGTTATTATTAGTTTATCATTCAAAAATTATGCTATTTTAGCATACAATTAATTTAAGATTAATGGTACAGCAAGTTACAAGCGGAATTAAAATTTCTGTTGAAACCAATTTTGAAGGCACATTTTATAAGAACTATAAAGTGCACTTTGCTTTTGGTTATAAAGTAACTATTGAAAACCAAAGTAAGGACTCTGTTCAGCTAAACACTAGACACTGGAAAATACTGGATGCCCTAAATAACGAAGAGATTATTGAAGGCGAAGGTGTTATTGGCAAAAAACCTGTTTTAAAACCAGGCGAATCTCACACATATAATTCAGGTTGTCTTTTAACTTCTCCTTTTGGAGCTATGCGTGGTCATTATAATATGGTAAATTTCACCAAAGCCAATAAGTTTAAAGTTTATATCCCAACATTTAAATTAAGTGCTCCTTTTGCACTTAATTAAAATTTATAATTTTTTATAAAATCAAATCTATATTGTTTAGAATCTTGTTCTATATGAAAGAATAAGCAATTAGAGTAATGTACAAATTGATAGTCCAAATTTATATTAAATCCTTGTTTATCAATTATATAAATACCATCGCAATCAATATTACCATAAGAAGAAATTCGTCTAAATCTAAACTCTAAATCACTTTTTATATCGTAAACCTCAAACCATGCTCCCGACCCAATACCACCAATCCATTGTGCATGCTCAACTTTAATATTGTTATGCTTCGGTTCAATGGTTCCTACTAAGCTTGGATTATATTCTTTAAGTTTATCTAAGAACAACCGTCTATTTTCTTTACTAACTGTAGAATTAAACTTATTTATTTCACCTTCTTCAGAAACCTTATAAACATAACTTTCTGTATCAGCAATAACGACGTTTCCAATAGTGCTCGGAGTAAACCACTTAGAGTTTTGTAATCTCTTTTTTATAGCTACATCTGTAGTACATGCGATTAAAGAATCAGTTACAAAACGCGCACAATTACTAGCCTTTTTTTTAAATGCTGCATACCTAATAAAGTCCTCGCACTGCATTTTGTCAATATATTTTCTTGCCAAATTATAATTTACTGCATCACAAACAGAAGCATACAAATTACCATCTCCATGAATTAGTTTAGGTTGAGTTGCTAAAAACTCTAGAATACTATCCAGATTTCGAATTTTATTGTTTTCTATTTTCGCGGTAATTGTAAAATTGAGTTCAAAATCGGTATTCCTTCCTCTTACTCTTCCATTTGGAGAAGATGTGATATAACGTCCAAAATCATAATACTCTAAAATACCTGTAGATTTATCAATTAAAACTAAAGCAGCATGACCGGCTCTCACATGGTTCTTACCTCCAACAAACAAAAATCTTAGAAACTTAGAATACCATTCTTTAGCATGAGGCACGATAGTTTCGGGATAGGCCAAAGTTAATATAAAGGCATCATTTTTTGACATAAAAACATTCTAATATTTCAGTAGGCAACTTACAAAAAAAATAGTTTTATAACAGCATAACTATAACGTTTGAAACTAATAATATATCATAAATATTGTACCTTTGCCCTTTTAAAAGTCAAACAAAAAATACAATCTATTATGGGAAAAGGATTCTTTAATGTACCATTAGCAGTTAATGAGCCAGTAAAATCATTCGCACCTGGTTCGCCAGAACGTAAAGCTGTTCAAGACGCATATAAGGCAATGTTTAACAGTAAGGTTGAAGTTCCTTTATATATCAACGGTGAAGATGTAAAAACTGGTAATACGAGAACAATGTCTCCTCCACACGATCATCAGCATATTGTTGGCAAATACCATATAGCAGAACAAAAACATATCGATTTAGCTATTGCAACAGCACTAGAAGCACGTAAGTCTTGGTCACAGATGCCTTGGGAACAACGTGCTGGAATTTTCTTAAAAGCTGCAGAATTAATTGCTGGCCCATACAGAGCAAAGATTAATGCAGCAACTATGATTGCACAATCTAAAACCGTTCACCAAGCTGAAATTGATGCATCTTGTGAGTTTATTGATTTCTTACGTTTTAATGTTCAGTTTATGACTGACATTTACATGGAGCAACCAGAAAGCACAAGTGAGGCATGGAATAGAGTAGAATACAGACCACTAGAAGGGTTTACTTACGCTGTAACACCGTTTAACTTTACTGCTATTGCTGGTAATTTGCCAGCTTGTATGGCATTAATGGGTAATGTTGTGGTTTGGAAACCTAGCGATAGTCAAGTGTATTCTGCAAAAGTAATTATGGACGTCTTTAAAGAAGCAGGTGTACCAGATGGTGTTATAAATGTTGTTTTTGGTGACCCAGTAATGATTACAAATACAGTATTAGCAAGTCCAGATTTTTCTGGTTTACATTTTACAGGTTCTACATTTATTTTTAAAGAACTATGGAAACAGATTGGCAACAATATCCATAACTATAAAACCTACCCAAAAATTGTCGGTGAAACTGGTGGTAAAGATTTTATCGTTGCTCACAAATCAGCAAATGCTAAACAAGTAGCAACTGCTATTGCGCGTGGTGCTTTTGAGTTTCAAGGTCAAAAATGTAGTGCTGCATCCAGAGCCTATATTCCAAAAAGTATTTGGACAAATGTTAAGAAATATCTCTTAGAAGATATGAAGTCATTCAAAATGGGTTCACCTGAAGATATGAGCAACTTTATTACAGCAGTAATACACGAAGGTTCTTTCGATAAATTAGCAAAATATATCGATGGTGCAAAAACGGATAGTGATGCAGAAATCATTGCTGGTGGTAATTATGATAAATCTAAAGGTTACTTTATAGAACCTACAGTTATTGTTGCTTCAAACCCAAAATATACAACAATGTGTACTGAACTTTTTGGCCCTGTAATGACCATATATGTATATGAAGACGATAAGTTTTCAGAAACTTTAAAATTAGTTGACGACACTAGTGAGTATGCTTTAACCGGTGCTATTATTTCAGCAGATCGTTATGCTGTTGAAGAAGCTACAAAAGCTTTACAAAACTCCGCTGGCAACTTCTACATAAATGACAAACCTACAGGAGCTGTTGTCGGACAACAACCTTTTGGTGGTGCAAGAGCATCTGGCACAAATGACAAAGCAGGTAGCGCGCAAAACTTATTGCGTTGGGTGTCCCCTAGATTAATTAAGGAAACTTTTGTGACTCCAACAGACTATAGGTATCCTTTTTTAGGCTAAATTCTATAATAAATTGATAATTAAATCCTTAGAAGCACATCCTTTTAAGGATTTTTTTTGCTTTTAATAGAAATGCCACTAAAAAAATATAATAGCAAGACTAAACTTTGTATCTTTTGAGTCTTAATTACAAAAATTTCTACCTATGAAAAAAAATTACTTTTTTATCTTATTATTCTTACCTGTTTTAATTTTTGCTCAAACAGAATTTACATCTAGTATTACGCCAAGTTTATCTGCCTACGGTGAGACTACAGATTATCCTGGTGAAGGAGAGTATCAGATTTTTTTAAGTGCTGATGAAATTTTAGACAAACCAATTATTGTTGTTGATGGTTTTGATCCAGGTGACACTAGAAACATCAGTGATTTATATAGTTCATTAGATTTTACAGGAACTTCAGGGGTACAAAATTTAGCAGATTTAGTTCGCGCAGAAGGTTTTGATGTGGTTTTATTAAATTTCCCTACATATATTAGAGCTGCTGATGGATCTACTGTAGATGGAGGAGCAGATTTTATGGAAAGAAATGCTATGTTATTAGTAGAACTTCTTGATATAATTAATACAGCAAAAGCACCAAACAGCCCAGAGCAGAATGTTATTATTGGTCCAAGTATGGGAGGAATTATAGCGCGTTATGCTTTAAAGTACATGGAAAATGAAACTATAGATTCAGATACTAGATTATATATATCTTTTGACTCACCTCACCTTGGCGCTAATGTGCCGATTGGTTTACAGCATCAACTGAACTTTTTAGCCAATAACTCTTTGAGTCCTGTAGCAGAATTAGAGCCCTTAATTGATGGGTTTCTTAAATCACCTGCAGCGAGACAATTATTAGTTGATCATTTTGAATCTCATTTATCTGGCGCAGATGCATTTACTTTTGACCCATTACTGACATTGCCTCAACCTCATTCTTTCAGGACAACGTTTGAATCTGGAGTTAGTGGATTTCCTGAAAATGTTCGTAATGTTGCTATAATAAATGGTAGTGGTATAGGCAATACCTATTTAGCAAAAGACGGTATTACACCAGTAACAAATGGTTTCACAATGGTAAACACAACACTCCCTGTTGATTCTGGTGTTATTGGAATAATAGATGTGGAAATAGAATTATATATGACACCTAGTGCAGGATCTTCTCAGCAAGTAAGTCGTTTCTTTGCACCACTTTTACCGCCGTTTATTCCAAATTTAGAGTCAATTGCAAGTTCTGGTACTACAAATTTTGATGGTGTAGATTCTGCACCAGGTGGTTTGTTCGATTTATCAGCGTTAACTGGTGATTTAGGAGCTGGAGGTGGCATTGCTGCTGATTTTTTAGCAGCTTTGCAAATTGATAAGTTTAGCTTCATTCCTTCTGTTAGTGGACTAGCTCTCGACATTACTGAGGAAGCAACTGATGATGATATTAACTGGCATCACAATATAAACTTAGCAGGAAGGGCTACCACAAATGTAACTCCGTTTGATAATACTTTTTTACCAGACGACAATGAACCGCATGTGCAGTTAACAGAAGCAAATGTAGCTTTTGCATTAACTGAGATTTTAAGCCTTCCTTTGAGTGTTTCAAATAATAATTTGTTTGAATTTCAGTTAGAAAACAATCCTATTGATAGTCAATTAGTATTACTGTCTAATACTAATACTAAAGCAAATATTAGTATAATAGATGTAACAGGAAAAATAGTTTTTAATACGACTATGGCTTTAAATAACCGCAGTTTAATACCTGTAAATTTAGCCTCGGGTTTTTATATCTTAAATATTACAAGCGATAACAATGCAAGTTTTGTAACTAAGTTTTTAGCCAAATAAAGTTTTGATTGTGAAACAGAAAAGCTTCTCAACTGAGAGGCTTTTTTATTTATGTTTCATAGGTAAATAAATAATTTTTTTAGTTTCAAAAAAATCTTCATCAAAATAATCTGAAAGTAAAAAAGCTTTTACATTAGTATATTGCTTTAACTCTTCTGTTAAATCACCACCCTTAAGATAGAGGATTCCATTCTTTAATTCATTCTGTTGTTTCTTAGCAACTTTTCCTTTCACCCATTTGGTAAACTCTGGCATAGCCGTAACAGCTCTGCTCACAATAAAATCAAAAGTTTTATCTACTGCTTCAACCCTACTATGCGTAGTTTTTACATTAGTTAAATCAATAGCTTCACAAACCGCATTTATCACTTTCAACTTTTTATTAATACTATCTACTAAATGAAATTGACAATTTGGAAATAATATCGCTAAAGGTACACCAGGAAAACCACCTCCTGTGCCTACATCTAAAATTGAAGAATTATCCTTAAACTGAATCACCTTGGCAATAGCCAAAGAATGCAGCACATGTCTTAAATAGAGGTCATCAATATCTTTACGAGATACAACATTTATCTTAGCATTCCAGTCTTTGTACAAACCTTCTAGCGCTTCAAATTGATGGATTTGAGTTTCAGTTAAATCTGGGAAATATTTTAGGATAAGCTCCATAACATATAATTTTTGTAAAAATACTTAATTTAGTGTGTATAATTTAATGCTAAAGCATAATGCTCGATTTTAAATATTAACTATCTTTGGCGCGTTATAATGTAACTCATTCCCTAGCGTTATAACCTTAAATACAGATTAAATGGCACAACAAACCCTATCTTTTTCTAGAGCAGACTCAGCCAAGTTCTTTAGAACACTAAACAAACGCGTTAACAATTATTTTAAAGAAAATAATATAAAACGCACTGGAAACTGGCAACTTTGGCTAAAAACTATTGTAATGTTTGCCATGTTCTTAGCACCTTACTTCTTATTATTAACACTAGATATTCCTACTTGGGCACAATTACTTTTAACTATAGTTATGGGAATAGGCATGGCTGGTGTTGGTATGAATGTGATGCACGATGGTAACCATGGATCCTTTTCTAACAAAGAATGGGTTAATAGATTAATGGGTAGCAGTATTTACATTTTAGCAGGTAATGTTTACAACTGGAAAGTACAACATAACGTTTTACACCATACATACACTAACATTCACGGTCATGATGAAGATTTAGAAGCTGGTAGAGTTTTACGTTTTTCTGAGCATACAGAATGGCATAAACATCATAAATTTCAGCATTACTATTCTATTTTATTATACGGTTTACTAACCATTAATTGGGCAATTACCACAGATTTTCAACAAATGAGACGCTACATGAAGCGTAAATTATCTTACGGAAAATTTCCTAATCCAGTAGTAAATTGGAGTAAGTTGGTGATTTCAAAACTAATCTATTTAGCCATGTGGATTGTATTGCCAATTTTATTAACAGATATAGCTTGGTACAAAATTTTAATTGGATTTTTAATTATGCATTATGTTGCCGGCTTAATTCTAAGTGTCGTATTTCAATTAGCACATGTTATGGATGAGGCAGAAATGCCAATACCAGAAGCAGATGGGACAATGAAAAATACTTGGGCCATACACCAACTTAAAACTACAGTAAATTTTGGTGCTAAAAGTAAAATTATAAATTGGTACACAGGTGGATTGAATCACCAAGTAGAGCACCATATTTTTCCACATATTAGTCATGTCCATTATGGGAAAATTGCCAAGATTGTGAAAGAAACTGCTAAGGAATTTAACTTACCTTACAAAGAATACGAAACAACAAGAAAAGCTATTGTAGCACATTTTAGATTTTTAAAAGAAATGGGCATGAGACCAGCACAAGCATAATTCTATTATTATATAATCCATGAACCAACTTTCGGATAGAATTAACAATCTATCGACATCAGCCACCCTTGCTATGGCGGCAAAAGCTAGAGAATTAAGAGCAGAGGGAAAAGATATTATAGGATTAAGTTTGGGAGAGCCCGATTTTAATACTCCAGATTTTATTAAAAACGCAGCGATTGAAGCTGTAAATCAAAATTACAATAGCTACACACCAGTTGATGGTTATGTAGAGTTGAAAGAAGCTATTATCACTAAATTTAAGCGTGATAATAATCTTAGTTACACCTTACCACAAATTGTAGTTTCTACAGGTGCAAAGCAGGCATTATTTAATATTGCAGCTGTAATGCTCAATGAAGGAGACGAAGTTATTTTACCTTGTCCTTATTGGGTAAGTTACAGTGATATTGTAAAGCTTAATGACGGAGTGCCAGTAGAAGTAGAAACGTCTATTGAGAATGATTTTAAAATGACCGCTAAACAGCTCGAAGCTGCTATAACTCCAAAAACAAAAATGATTTGGTACAGTTCTCCTTGTAATCCAAGTGGATCTGTTTACAGCAAAGTCGAATTGAAAGCATTGGCAGACGTGTTGAAGAAATATCCTAACATCTACGTGGTTTCTGATGAAATATACGAACACATCAACTTTATTGGTGATCATTATAGTATGGCACAGTTTGATGATCTGTACGATAGAACTATCACTGTAAACGGAGTTTCAAAAGCCTTTGCAATGACAGGTTGGAGAATCGGTTATATTGGTGCACCAGATTGGATTGCCAGAGCCTGTAACAAAATGCAAGGTCAAATTACTAGTGGTGCTAATTGTATCGCACAACGTGCCGTAATTACTGCATTAAAAGCACCAGCATCTAGTGTACAATATATGGTCGATGAATTTAAAGTACGACGCAAACTTATTTTAGATTTATTACGTGAAATAGATGGTTTTAAAACTAATGAGCCAGAAGGAGCATTCTATGTATTCCCAAATGTGTCTGCTTATTTTGGAAAAACCATAAAGGGTAAAACAATTAATAACGCTACAGATATGTCTTTATTCTTATTAGAAGAAGCGTTAGTTGCTACTGTAACTGGTGAAGCATTTGGAAACCCTGATTGTATTAGAATTTCTTATGCAGCATCTCAAGACAATATTAAAGAAGCTGTTAAGCGTATTAAACTAGCATTATCGTAGGTTAATGTATTAACCACCTTTTTTAATAATAAACCTGTCAGGTTTATTATTACGATATAAAGAGCAACCAAACCAAACCTAAAATTATTATGGTTGAAAATCCAATAACTTTTAATAAAAGTAATTGATTTTCTTCTTTAAATTTCTGCCTAATATCTCTTAATTGCTTTGGTGTTGCTTTCGGTAAATCGTATTCTGTTTTTCTGTTTTTTCCATAGCCACCAAACGTCTTTTTAAACTTAGTCCGTTTGTGCATCATTCTATCATTGTTTTTCAGTATAGTAATCATTGCTTGAATTGCCATAAGTTCTAAATTTTAATTAAAAAAAAGGATATAGTAAATAGCATCAGCACATCGTAAAATGGCTATTGTAATTGTAAAAGACAGTGAAAAATCTAAAAATAAAAAGTTTAGATGACTTCTTAAAATAAAGTTACTAAGGCTATAGCAAAAACCGATAGTTTTAAGATTACAACGGTATAATTTGCCGCGTTTAATTGAGAAGATTTTATGCGTTGTCTAATTCCGAATACTGATTTTGTAGTTGACGCGCTAAAATTATGCTTCACAACAGATTTGTAATTAGAATTTAATAAGCCTTGTGTTGTAAAATGAAATCCCTCAGTGGGTTCTGGCACAGATTCTAAAGTTGTGTTTACTGCTAATTCCATGATTTCTGTTTTTGGTTGGTTATACAAGTAAGACGTGCAATTGCTATAAATGTTACACCTTGTGTTTCAATACATAACAAAATACAACCATTAAAAAACACGGAACTATTAGTGAAATTATAGGCTAGCTAAATTTTAAAAAATCTTTAAAAAAGGTGATTATTTTATCTATTCCTCCAAAAGAAAGGTGTCAATAATATAAGTACTGTGAATAACTCTAAACGTCCAATAAGCATTAAAAACGAAGCCCACCATTTTCCTAAAGGAGGTAAAGCTGCATAATTATTTACAGGCCCAAAATCACCAAAAGCAGGTCCTACATTTCCTAAACTAGAAGCTGATAGACCAATTGCAGATAAAAAATCTATCTGCATCATAGAAAAAACTAAAGCACCAACAATAAACGATAACATATAAAGAATAAAGAATCCTAAAATATTAAATACAATATCACCAGAAACCGGTTTTCCGTTATATCTAACAGGTAAAATAGCATTGGGATGCAGCGCACGCTTAAATTCTATAAAGCCATTTTTTATTAAAATCAACTGACGTACTACTTTTACTCCACCAGAAGTACTACCTGCAGAACCTCCTAAAAACATTAAGCCAAAAAAGAAAACAGTTAAAAAGGGTGTCCATAAAGTATAATCTGCGGTTATGAACCCAGTTGTAGTTATAACTGACAGTATTTGAAACATTCCGTGCCTTACTGCACTTTCAAACTCTCCTAAAACCATTGGATGGTCAATAGAAGACTGTGAAACGTCTGCTCTAAAATAAATTAACAAGGCAGCTATAACAGTAAAAATAGCAATAAACTTAAAGTAGAGTTTAAACTCTTCGTCTTTTATAATTTTAGAAACCTTGCCTTTAAATAAGTAATAACTCAGCACAAAATTAGTCCCAGCTAAAAACATAAAAAACATAATGATATACTGTATGGCAGGATTATCGTTCCAATGTGCAACACTTGCATTTTTAGTAGAAAACCCTCCAGTAGATAAGGTGCTTAAGGCATGGTTAATGGCGTCAAAAAAGGACATACCTGCAACTTTTAAAAGAATCGTTTCGGCAGCCGTATAGCCAACATAAATAAGCCATAAACGCTTAGCTGTATCTGTAATTCTAGGATGTAACTTATCGCCTCCAGGACCTGGAGCTTCTGCCGCAAATAATTGCATACCTCCTATTCCAAGCAACGGTAAAATAGCTATGGCTAAGACGATGATTCCCATACCACCTATCCAATGGGTTATGCTTCTCCAAAACAATACTCCTTTGGGCACCACCTCAATATCATTTAAAATACTAGCTCCAGTAGTGGTATAGCCAGACATAGTTTCGAAAAAAGCATCTGTAAATGATGGAATAACTTCCGTGACTAAGTAAGGTAAAGTTCCTGTTAAGGACATCACAATCCAACCAAAGGCTACAACAATATAACCTTCACGTTTATTCATTTCTTTACGATGATTTTTTGTGCCAATCATAGCAAAGGTTCCAATAAGTAGGGTTACTAAACCTGCAAGAAATAAATTGAATGTAACACCATCTTTATAAATGAGGCTTATTAAAGTTGCTATCATCATAAAACCACCATTAAACAATAACAGTAATCCCAAAAAATGGAAGATGATTTTATAATTAAGCTTTATACGAGACATAATATCAATTCTAATTTAAAATTGCTTTAAAGAAAATGATGATTTATTCTCTTTATATGATGAAAAAAAACTAAGCATAACCTCAGTTACAGTTTCCTTTTTTTTGCTGAAACAAGAAGGAGGAAAGAGCGTTATATTGTGGTCATTTTAGGCACTAATTGATCTTAATTATGAGAAAAAAGTTTCTACCTCAGATATAGAACGTGGTAAACAACAAACAACAACGCGATCACCAGACTCTATCTTAAAGCTTCCCAATGGAATTAAACCGTTTCCATCTCTAATAACACCTCCAAAAATTGCTGATCTCGGGAAATTTAAATCCTTAATTAATTTATTGGTGATTTTAGAATTTGGCTTCACTACAAATTCTAAAAGTTCAGCATTCATATTTGTTAGCTTAGTCATGGCTACAACCTCCCCTTTTCTGATATATCTAAATATATTATTTGCAGCAAGTAATTTCTTATTAATTAACGTATCTATTCCAATAGACTGAGATAATTGGTAATAATCCATGTTTTCTACTAAGGCTATGGTTTTCTTTACACCTTTAGACTTGGCTAGTAGGCATGACATTATATTAGTTTCAGAATTACCTGTTACCGAAATAAAAGCATCCATATCCGAAATATTTTCTTCTTCTAATATTTCTACATTTCTACCATCACCACAAATTACTAATGCATTAGGTAAATTTTCAGCTAAATCTTCAGCTACGGATTTATTACTTTCAACAAGTTTTACATTAAACTTACTTGCACATAGATCTTTTGCGGTTTTATAGCCTATTTGACTACCACCAAGAATCATTATGTTCTTAATATCAACCTTTACTTTTCCTGATAATTCAAATAATTCATCATCACCTCCCTTCGAAGTCATAAAAACGACTTTATCGCCTTCTTTAAAAATAGTATCTCCTCTCGGAATAATAGTATATTGCGTACCATAACGCTGAATAGCAATGGGTATAAAGTGTAATTCAGAATACAGCTCAGCAGCTTCTTTTACGGTTTTATCAACAAATGTTGCCGTTCTAGACAAGCGCAAGCCTAACATGGTCAATGCACCATCTTCAAATTCATAAGTGTCATTAAACCCATACTGATTTAATAGTAGTTCTATCTCTGAAGCCGCTAAAGACTCCGGAGAAATTAATTCGTCAATACCAAATTTTGAAAACCCTACGGTTTCCTTATGGTCTATAAATTCTGTATTAGATATACGTGCAATAGTTCGTTTTGCACCTAGTTGCTTTGCTAAAACACCAGCTGTAATATTGGTCGTTTCGGAAGACGTTACTGCAATAAATAGATTTGCGCTCCCAATCCTTGCCTCTTTTAAAGTAGCAATAGAAGTTGCATCACCTTTAATTGTTTTTATATCTAGATGCGTACCAGCATAAACTAAATTTTCCTTTTTTGTATCAATAAGAGTTATCTCTTGTGACTCGTAGGATAGTAATTTTGCTAAATGAAATCCTACCTCTCCAGCACCTGCAATAATTATTTTCATTGTTCCTAGTTGAAATAAACATGCAAATATACTAAGAAGTTATAAGTGTAACTGCTGATTAAGGACTTTTTCAATCTAACTTTAAATACTTACAACTTTAAGTCCTTAGAACTTATCCATATATTTGCAGAAATTTTTTGATGTCTAAAAAAGTAAATCCATATAAAGATAGTTACTTATCCAAAAAGGTTCAGGTTACAAAAATGTTTGACACCATATCTAAAGAGTATGATGGATTAAACAGAGTCATCTCTTTTGGTATTGATGTAAAGTGGAGAAATAAGGTCGTAAAACTGGTTGCCAATGAAAACCCTAAAAACATCTTAGACATTGCCACAGGAACAGGTGATTTAGCCATTAGCCTAACATCTACCAATGCCAAGGAAATTATTGGACTAGACATTAGTGGTGGCATGCTAGAAGTTGGCCGTAAGAAAATAAGTTCTAAAAAATTAGATGATATTATCTCAATGGTTATTGGTGATTCTGAAGATTTACCCTTTAAAGATAATACCTTTGATGCCATAACTGTTGCATTTGGTGTACGTAATTTTGAAAATTTAGAAAAGGGCCTTTCTGAAATTTTAAGAGTTTTAAAACCTAATGGCATTTTTGCTATTTTAGAGACTTCAGTACCAACGAATCCTATATACAAAATAGGCTACAAATTTTACTCTAAACTCATTCTCCCAACCATAGGGAAATTATTTTCAAAAGATAGAGTTGCTTATAAATATTTAAGTGAATCCGCTTCTGTTTTCCCTTATGGTGAAGCATTAAACAATATTTTAAGAAAAATTGGGTTTATTAATGTCGAAGACAAACCACAAACCATGGGTGTAGCTACAATTTACACAGCATCTAAAGCATAATATGAAGCAAATCTTAATTATTATAGCATTTTTATTGGCATTTCAAAGTGTATCTGCACAGCTGTTTACAAAAGAGAAAATTGCAAATAACCCAGATAATATAGACCAAAAACTTTTGTCTTGGGGTTATTTTTTAGGCTTTAATCAATACGATTTCAAATTCAATTACAACGAAGACTTAAAAGATATTTTAGTTGATAATTCTTTTGGATTTCATTTAGGTCTTATTGGTGATATGCGAATTAATGATTACTTGAATCTGAGATTGGAGCCAGGAGTATTCTTTACCACTAGGAACTTACGCTATGACGAAAGCTACTTTAATGGTATGGAATTTAACGACTCTGATTTGCTTAGAGAAGTAAAATCTACATACATCCACTTGCCTTTATTATTAAAAGCATCAACTAAACGTATTAACAACATAAAGCCTTTTATCATAGGCGGTGTTTCGGTTGCTTTAAATCTATCGAGTAATCAAGATAATCCTGATGATAATAGATCTGGTCAGTTTAGAATGACCAAGAATACTTATTTCTACGAAATTGGATTTGGAATCGATTTATACCTGCTCTACTTTAAATTTACACCTTCAATACGTGGAATTTTTGCAATGAATGATGAAATTATTAAGGATACAGACCCAAATAGTCCATGGACAGGTAATGTTGCCAAAATGCAAACAAGAGGAATCTTTATCAACTTTACATTTCAATAATGCGTCGCCTAAATTCACTTAAAACTATTGCAGTTGCATTAGCCACATTTAAACTTTCCGTAGATTTAGTGTTGCCAAATTGAGGAATAGTGATCTGTCGTTTCACTTTAGATGTAATGGCTTCAGAAATACCATTAGCTTCATTTCCTAAAACAACAACACCTTCATTAGGTAAATCTGTAGTATAGATATTTTCACCTTTCATAAAAGTTCCAAACACTTCAGTTTCATTGGATTTTAAATAATCATCTAAATCTAAATAGCTAACATTAACCCGTGTTAAAGAGCCCATGGTTGCCTGTACTACCTTAGCATTATAACAATCAACAGTATTTATACTGCAAACCAAATCTTTAACACCATACCAATCACAAAGCCTAATTATAGTGCCTAAATTACCCGGATCTCTAATAGCATCTAAGGCAATAATTAAACCCTTATTTATAGGTTTTTTTTTCTCAGGAATCTTAAATATTGCCAGAGCTGTATTAGGATTTTTTAAGGTTGAAATCTTTTGCAAGTCAGCTTCAGAAATTCCAAGAATACAATCGGCAGGAGCATTAAAAATTGGTTTTGTTGTATATAAGGTTTCAAGTTCAAAATCAGAATTTAGAAATTCAATAATCCCTTTCACACCTTCAACTATGAATAAGTTAAGTTGTTGTCTGTATTTTTTTTGACTTAAACTTTTAATTAACTTTATTTGATTCTTTGATAACACAGAACTCATTTTAACCTTTTTGATTTGCTGCAAAATAATCATTTTGCCCTCATATGTCACCTTTTTATTACTTAGTAATGCTACTATGAAGTGCAAAAAAGGATTCATCTGAGAACAAAAGCATCATTTTTCGCTTTAATAAAAAAAGTCAAGATAAGTTCATTAAAATGTCTTTACATTTGTTATTAGCAATACAAAGTAAATCTTTTTTGGACTAATATTTGTATTGCTTAGTCATTATAAAAAAACGATACAACTTTTGAGTTTGCAATTTCGCATTTCATCTTTAATTAAAAGTCGCAAATCACTTTGTTCTAAGGTGGTATTGGGTGTGTTTGTTTTATCGTTGAGTTCGTGCAATATTGTAAAGCGTGTTAAAGAAGGGGAACACATTATAACCAAAAACACAATAGTAGAAGACGGTAAGAAAAACAATGAAGAACGTGTTAATAACATTGTTATACAAAAGACCAATTCTGGTGTGCGAGACTTATTTAGTTTCCCATTACGACTTTATGTTTATAACCTTGCAAGACCTAATATAGATTCTATAATAGAAGCAAACATCTTAAGCGATACTTTAAAAGTAAAACGAAAAACAGCTTTACTATCTAAAAAACAGTTTGATAAGCAGCTAGAATCTCGACGCAATTTTAATAGTTGGTTAAAACGCACAGGCGAAGCTCCAAGTATTCTCAATGAAGAAAAAACTATTAAGACTGCTAACAATCTTCGAAAATACTACTTCAGTAAAGGTTGGTTTAATAATGAGGTAAATTACGAGATTGAAAAAGACAGTAATAAGCGTGCGCAAGTCACTTATAAAGTCACTAAGAAAAAACCTTATTTATTAGATTCTATTACACCGTTTATTAGTAGTCCTGCAATAGATAATCTTTACGATACATTTAGTAAATCTTCACTTCTAATAAAAGGAGAACAATACGATGAACAAAATTTTGAAAACGAACGTGAGCGCATAAATACCTACTTAAGAAATTCTGGTTTCTACTATTTTGGGCAAGATTATATTCATTTTGAAACTGATACTATTGGCACCAATAATAAAATTAATACAGATTTAAAAATTTCTAATCGTACAATTAGAGAAGAAGATTCTACCATAACTGAACCTTTCAAAATTTACAAAATCAAAGCGGTTAATATTTTTACTGACGATGATTTTAACAATCGATTCAAATCAATTTCAGATACCACAATTTATAAAGATTATAACCTTTACAGTAAAGAAAAATTAAGATTTAGACCTAAAGCGCTAACTGATGCTGTCTTTATTAATAAAGGTGATAACTATAGTGATTTAGCCAGAAGCAGAACCTCCCGTTATCTCAACGACTTGCAAATGTTTAGATACCCAAGTATAGATTATGTTGAAAATGAAGAAGACACTACACTCACAGCTAACATATACTTAGAACCAAAAAAGAAATATGAAATGGGATATAATTTAGATCTATCCCAAAGTAATATACAAACTATAGGAATTTCGTTTAGTACTGGCTTAAAAATTAAAAATATTTTTAGAGGTGCCGAAACGTTAGAAATAACAGGTATTGCTGCATTTGGTTCTTCTAAAAATAGAACGGATTCTGAAACTGCCTTTTTTGATATTAATGAATTTGGAGGAAACATTAGACTCACAATCCCACGTTTATTTACACCTTTTAATACCGATAAGATTATTCCGAAATATATGGCTCCAAGTTCTGCTTTTAATTTCTCTGCTACCAGTCAGCAAAATATCGGATTAGACAAACAAACCTTATCTGGTGGGTTAAGTTATAATTGGTTCCCTTCTAAAACTGTAACTAATAATTTAGAGCTTTTTAATGTTCAGTTTGTAAAGAACCTTAACACTAGTAATTACTTTGGTGTCTATACCAATTCTTTTGGAAGATTAAATACTATAGCTAGAGATCTAGATTATATAGATAGCGACGCTACCTTAGGATTTCCTAATGAAGCTAACCAATTCATTAATGATGTATTATCGGGAAATATAACATCTAGTGACGACGATTTTGTAAGCGTTAATAATATTGAAGAACGAAAAGAACGATTAACGGAAAATAATCTTATTTTTTCTACAAGTTTCGACTATAAAAAAGATAAACGTCAAAGTATATTTGATAATGACTTTTCTGTTTTTAAATGGCGTGTTGAGTTCGCTGGTAATTTATTATCTAATCTCTCTAGTGTAATCGGATCTCCAAAAAACGAAGATGGAAACTATGATGTTTTTGGAGTAACCTTTTCTCAATATTTTAAAACAGAAATCGATTATGTGAAGTATTTTGATCTAGGTAGAAAAAATGTATTTGCAATTAGAACGTATGCAGGTATTGCAATTCCTTATGGTAATTCTAATAGTATTCCTTTTGCCAAAAGTTTCTTCGCTGGCGGACCTAACGATAATAGAGCATGGACAGCCTACAACCTTGGTCCTGGTAGTTCTAAAACCACTAACGAATTTAACGAAGCTAATTTTAAAATTCATTTAAGCGCAGAACAACGCTTTAATCTCCTCGGAAAGTGGTATGGCGCATTATTTGTAGATGCAGGTAACATATGGAATGTCCTCGATAATGTAGAAGATGATGATGCAACTTTTACTAATTTTAGTTCTTTAAAGGATATTGCTATTGGCTCTGGGTTTGGCATACGTTACGACTTCGATTTTTTTGTATTACGTTTTGATATTGGATTTAAAACTTATGACCCTTCGCAAGATTTAGGCAACCGTTGGTTTACAGATTATAACTTTAGAAATGCCGTTTATAATATAGGTATTAACTATCCTTTTTAATAAAAAATTTTTCTAGCCAAACTATAACGTTTTCGGTGTTTTATATTCAATCTTATGATAAAAATCAGACCTTTTATTATGTAAAAATTGTATTTTTGAAATCTAATTTTCAATTATAAAATTATGAATCATAATATTAAACCTGGAGTTGCTACAGGAAGAGAAGTTCAAAATATTTTCAAATTAGCTAAAGAAAAAGGGTTTGCCTTACCAGCTGTAAATGTTATTGGATCTAATACTATAAATGGTGTTTTAGAAACTGCAAAAGCATTAAATGCACCAGTGATTATACAATTTTCAAATGGTGGAGGACAATTTAATGCAGGTAAAGGTTTAAGTAATGAAAATCAAAAAGCAGCTATTGCAGGTTCTATAGCTGGTGCAAAACATGTACACCAAATGGCAGAAGCTTATGGCGTACCTGTAATTTTGCACACAGACCATTGTGCTAAAAAATTATTGCCTTGGATTGATGGTTTATTAGATGCTAGTGAACAACACTTTAAAGAAACTGGCAAACCTTTATATAGCTCTCACATGATTGATTTATCTGAAGAACCAATCGAAGAGAATATAGAAATATGTAAGCAATACCTAACTCGTATGAGTAAAATGGGTATGACTTTAGAAATTGAACTTGGTATTACAGGTGGTGAAGAAGATGGTGTTGACAATACAGATGTTGATGATTCTAAGTTATACACACAACCAGAAGAAGTTGCTTATGCTTACGAAGAATTAAGTAAAGTAAGTGATCAGTTTACTATTGCTGCTGCTTTTGGTAATGTACATGGTGTTTACAAACCTGGAAATGTAAAATTGACTCCAAAAATCTTAAAGAATTCGCAAGATCATATTTCAAAAAAATATGGTGTTGGTCATAATCATATCGATTTTGTATTCCATGGTGGATCTGGTTCTACAGTCAAAGAAATAAGAGAAGGTATTAGCTATGGTGTTATTAAAATGAACATCGATACAGATATGCAATATGCATTCTTAAGTGGTGTTAGAGATTATGTACAAGATAAAAAGGACTACTTACAAACTCAGATTGGTAATCCTGATGGTGATGATGTCCCTAACAAAAAATATTACGATCCACGAGTTTGGTTACGTAAAGGTGAAGATGCATTTGTTGCAAGACTTAAAAAAGCATTCGAAGATTTAAATAATGTAGATACATTATAAAATATCTATTAAAACTTAAATAACCCATTAGAACTCAAAATCTGAGTTTTAATGGGTTATTTTATGCTTATAAAATCATTTTTTGAGATAAGGCTTTCAATTTTTGGGTTTAATTAAATAAGTAGTAATTTTGTGGACTTTGCATTAGCAAAAAAACAACTAACTAAAACAACGATTAAAGATTGTATAATCATCTAAAAATCGTAATCTAAAACCTATCCTAAGTGTCACACCGAGCCTGTCTAAGTGTGTAGCCAAAGGACCCTAAACCTAATACAGATGGCTTGGTTTAAAAGAAAAGATAAAGGAATTCAGACCTCAACTGAGGAAAAGAAAGACACGCCCAAAGGCCTTTGGTATAAATCTCCAACAGGTAAAATAATTGACACTAAAGAACTAGAGCAAAATTTTTATGTGAGTCCAGAAGACGGTTACCACGTAAGAATTGGAAGTAAAGAGTATTTCGAAATACTATTTGATGATAATAAATTTAAAGAGTTAGATGCCAATCTATCGTCTAAAGACCCACTAAAGTTTGAAGACACCAAAAAATATCCAGACCGTTTAAAAGCCGCACAAGCTAAAACAAATCTAAAAGATGCAGTAAAAACTGCCGTTGGAAAATCTAATGGTAAGGACTTAGTAATAGCCTGCATGGATTTTAGTTTTATTGGTGGTTCTATGGGTAGCGTTGTTGGAGAAAAAATTGCTAGAGCAGCAGATTATGCGCTAAAAAATAATACCCCTTTAATGATTATTAGTAAATCTGGTGGAGCTCGTATGATGGAAGCCGCATTGTCCCTAATGCAATTGGCTAAAACTTCTGTTAAACTAGCACAATTAGCAGATGCTGGTATTCCTTACATTTCATTATGTACAGATCCAACAACTGGTGGTACAACCGCTTCTTTTGCCATGCTAGGTGATATAAACATTGCAGAGCCTGGAGCACTAATTGGCTTTGCTGGTCCAAGAATTGTAAGAGATACCACAGGCAAAGAGTTACCAGAAGGGTTTCAAACCTCTGAGTTTTTGTTAGAGCATGGTTTCTTAGATTTTATAACACATAGAAAGGACTTAAAGAAAAATATAAATTTGTATATCGACTTAATTACAAATCAACCTTTAAGAGCATAAAAACAGAAGTGGTATTACAGATTAAAAGTTGCGAAAAAATATACAAATTGTAAAAAAGTGGTATATTTGCCGCTTGAAAGAAAATCTTTCATTGTACATAACAATCATTTACAATAATATTAGAATGTATTTAGATCAAAAAGAAAAAGAAGCCATTTTTAAGAAACATGGCAAAGATGCAAAAGACACGGGTTCTGCAGAAGGGCAAATTGCATTATTTACTTACAGAATTAACTACTTAACTGAACACTTAAAAAACAATCGTAAAGATTTTAACACAGAGCGTTCATTAGTAAAACTAGTAGGAAAGCGTCGCTCATTACTAGATTACTTAACTAAGAAGGATGTCTTAAGATATCGTGCGATAGTAAAAGAATTAGGATTAAGAAAATAATCTCAATAAAAAAACCACGCCTAACAGCGTGGTTTTTTGATATATAACAATACAGCTACAACGTCATTACGAGAAGCGTAGCGACGTGGTAATCTCTTCTTAAAGAAACAGATTGCCACATCCAAACAAAAATGTTTGGATTCGCAATGACAACAAATTGAAGAAGCTAGATTCCGAATCGAGTTCGGGACTAACGGTTTTTCATTGGTCACACAACAACTACACACAACAACACAACGACCATTGTTTAACAGAATTTCTGATGATTGAGCGTAGCCGAAATCCCAGTAAAATTCAAGAATTAAAAAATTTATGATTCCAAAAGTATTTAGAGAGGTCATAGACCTTGGTGATGGTAGAGAAATTTCTATCGAAACCGGAAAATTAGCAAAACAAGCGCATGGTA
>NZ_CAXBGB010000036.1:0-29166 GCF_963975125.1 uncultured Winogradskyella sp.
ACTAATTAACACCATCCCTACCCATTAACGCAAATTAATTAACAGTTTTTTTATTACCTTGGTACCATTAACTAATTCTGTATTTTCATGAAAAACCTATTAGCCACCATTGTTGGGTTTATTGTAGCTTCTGCAACCGTTTATATTTTTGAGAGCCTTATAGGTCATAATTTTTTTCCTTTACCAGAAGGTGCTAAACCTATGGATATGGAATGGATAAAAAATAATATGGCTCAAATACCAGTGGGTGCGAAAATCTTCGTAGTTATTGCACATTTTATTGGTCTCACAGTAGGTATGTTTGTAGCTGCGAAAATTTCAAAAGTCAGTATGGTACCTTCTTATATTGTTGGCGCAATTATGCTTGCTGCTACCTTTTTTAATATCTTTATGTTACCTAAAGAATTATGGTTTACAATCTCAGATGGAGTATTCGCTATTACTGGATTTCTAATTGGTAAATCTTTGGCTCAAAAGCAAATGGTTAAATCTTAATTAAATAACAAGCTTTGTAACTTTCATTGGCAAAGGAACCATAATTGCAACAAGGTCTTTAGTAACTAAAGACATAGAGCCAACAGTATTGTCCGCAGATGTACCTGCAAAACATCTTAAATATCGCAATTTGATTATAGAAAAGTAACAATACAGTATATAAAATTGAGCATTATTAAAAATCCAATTAAATACCATACCTTTGCACCTTGAAAAAATCTACGAGCTGGATTTTATAAATTCCTCAGAGTGAGGATGTGTTACCTAGAAGTTTAAGTGTTTAGTATGTCGATTCGCTTCTTTTGTAACACCAACAGAATATAATCGAATACATAAACTCAAAAATGAGCACATTCCAAGAACTGGGTCTTAATGAAGACCTTTTACGAGCAATTACGGATTTAGGTTTTGAAAAACCTAGTGAAGTCCAAGAAAAAGCAATTCCACTTTTATTAGACCAAGACAAAGACTTAGTGGCCTTGGCACAAACTGGCACAGGTAAAACTGCAGCTTTCGGATTTCCGATGTTGCAAAAAATAGATATTGATAGTAGAACAACGCAAGGTCTTATCTTATCTCCTACACGCGAACTTTGTTTACAAATTACCAACGAATTAAAACTTTACGGTAAATACTGTAAAGGTTTAAACGTGGTTGCCATTTATGGTGGTGCAAGTATAAGCGACCAAGCAAGAGAAGTAAAGCGAGGAGCACAAATTATTGTTGCAACACCTGGCCGAATGAAAGATATGATTAGCCGCAGAATGGTTGATATTTCTAAAATACAATACAGTGTATTAGATGAAGCTGATGAGATGCTAAATATGGGATTCAAAGAAGATATTACTGATATCCTCTCTCATACACCAGATGATAAAAACACATGGTTATTCTCTGCAACGATGCCAAAAGAGGTATCTACGATTGCTAAGAAATTTATGTACGATCCTACAGAAATTACAGTAGGAAACAAAAATGAAAGCACAAATAACGTTTCTCACGAATACTATTTAGTAAATGCAAGAGACCGCTATTCAGCTCTAAAACGTTTATCAGATGCCAATCCCGATATTTTCTCGGTTATTTTCTGTAGAACAAAACGCGATACACAAAAAGTAGCCGAAAATTTAATTGAAGATGGTTATAGTGCCGGAGCATTGCATGGTGATTTAAGTCAGAATCAACGAGACATAGTAATGAAGTCGTTTAGAAACAGGCAAATACAAATGTTGGTTGCCACAGATGTTGCTGCTCGTGGAATTGATGTCGATGATATAACACACGTTATTAATTACCAATTACCAGATGAACCAGAAATATATACACATAGATCTGGTCGTACAGGACGTGCCGGAAAAACAGGTATCTCAATGGTTATTGTCTCTAAAAGTGAAGTTAGAAAGATAAAGAGCATCGAACGTATTATTAAGAAGCAATTTGAGAAGAAAGAAATCCCTTCTGGTATGGAGATTGTCGAAGTTCAACTAATGTCCTTGGCAAACAAAATACATACTACTGAAACAAATCACGAGATTGATAAGCATTTAAGTAGTATCAACGAATTATTTGCTGATACCGAAAAAGAAGACTTAATCAAAAAATTCTTCTCAGTAGAGTTTAATCGTTTCTTCAACTATTACCAAAAATCTAAAGATTTAGGTGTTGTTCAATTTAGAGATTCTGATAGAGATGGTGGACGTGATTACGGAAAATCATCTAACGACACACGTTACTTTATTAACGTTGGTAGTAAAGATGGTTTTGACTGGATGAAGATGAAAGATTTCTTAAAAGAGCAATTAAAACTTGGACGTGACGATGTCTTTAAAGTTGATGTAAAGGAGAGCTTTTCATTCTTTAATACCGAAAATGAATTAAAAGAAAAGATTCTAGCATTCTTTACGGATTTTAAATACGATGGCCGTTTTGTTAATGTAGAAATTAGTGAAAATATAGGTCGTAGTGGTGGCGGAAGACGAGACAGAGGACGTGGAGGAAATGACAGACGCTTTGGTGGTGGTGGTCGCAGACGCGATGACAAACCAAGAAGCGACAGACGTTCTAGTGACAGAAGTGATAGAAGATCATCTGGTTCTGGAAACAGAAGTGATAGAAGATCTAGCAATTCTCGAAGTGATGGACGATCTAGTGACAGAGGAGATAAAAGATATGATGATTCTAGAGGAGACAGACGTTCCTCAGAATCTAGTAGTTCTGTTTCAGAAAGACCAAGACGTTCAAGAAGACGAGATTAATAAACAATGTTAAAAGCCTCTTAATTGAGGCTTTTTTATTGGCTTTTCATGTTAATATTAAGTCAAATCGTCAATTGGTATATGTTAAAATGCGTTTAGTTTATTACCTTTACATTGTAACACTGATCAATGCGATATCTACTTATTTTATTTTTATGTTTTACTACAGTTAATAGCTATAGCCAAGACAGTACAGCCACCAAAACACCAACTACTGTTAAAGGGACAATTATTAGCTCCACCACAGAAGGGCCGTTGAGTGAAGTAAATATTGTAAATATTAATCAGGTTAAAGGTGTTGCCACAGACGACAATGGTGAGTTTGAAATAAAAGCTAATGCCAATGACACGTTGCATCTATCGTATCTTGGTTACAAATCCATTAAAGTTAGAGTAACTAATGACTGGTTAAAGTTTGGAAATACTGAAATTGTAATGACCGAATTAGCATTAGCACTCGAAGAAGTGACAGTTAAACAACTTCAATTAACTGGTTATTTAGAAGTGGATATGAAGCAAGTGCCAATTCAATCTAACAATCGTTATAGAATTTCTGGTTTATACGGACAAGGCTACGAAGCTGGCAAACCTAATATAGCAACTAAGGTGTTAGGTGCTATTTTTAATCCTGCAGATTTCTTATACAATATGTTTGGAAGAAAGCCCAATGAAATGCATAAGCTTAAGAAGATGAAGGAAGATGATGAGATTAGAAATCAATTAGCAAACCGCTTCGATAGAGAAATGCTATTAGTTTTATTAAAGGTTAATAAATTTGACTTAGACGAAATAGTTAACCAATGTAATTATTCTAAAGACTTTATAAACACTGCAAACGATCTTCAAATATTAGATGCTATAAGTGAATGTTTTGAAGAATATAAAGTCATTAAAAGAAGTAAAGATAGAAAAAAAGGCAGAAAGAAAGGTAAAGCTTAATCCCTAAACATTAGAGTGTAATGCCACTCTGTTACCTTCAGAATCTATAAATACTCCCATATAACCCATGTTCTTCTGAAATCTTGGTTTTTTCTTCATAAATTTACCCTCCGGCTACTACTACTCTATCCAATTCAATTTGAACATCGTTAGACATAAAATATACTAATGTACCTTCTTCACTGAGAATATAAGATTCTTGCTTAATTAAACTACCAGTTGATCCGTACACTCCATCATTATCACTAACATTCAGTTTTATTCAAATTGGATTATAAAATAATAAAAATTAAATTTTCGAATTGTAATGCGTTACTATAGCATCATAATTTTTGATTGTTTTACTTACCCAATCAAAGCGCTTTTCTATAAGTTCTTTTTCAGAAAGTTCCCATTTAATATTAGATTTTCTTAACTGTGCTGTAACATTCTGAAGAATGATTGCAGCGGATACTGAGATATTTAAACTCTCCGTAAAACCTACCATAGGAATTTTTAAAAAACAATCTGCATTGTCTATAATCTGTTGAGATAAACCCTCTGTTTCTCTGCCAAAAAAGAAGCACGATTTTTTAGTGATATCAAAATCGATTAAATCGCAATCTTGTGCATGTGGTGTTGTTGCTACAATTTGATAACCTTTAGCTTTTAGATCTTTTATACAAGATTTGGTGGTATGATAACGATATAAATCTACCCACTTTTGCGCACCCATAGCAATTTCTGCATCTATACGCTTAGAATTAGCTTCTTCGACAATATGTACTTCTTGTATACCAAATACATCACAAGACCGCATTACAGCGCTTGTATTGTGTAATTGATACACATCTTCTGTAGCAACAGTAAAATGCTTGGTACGTTTTGGCAAAACTTTATTAAAGCGCTCTCTACGATTTTCTGTGAGATAGGATTCTAGGTATTCTAAAAGTTTTAAATCTGGCATAACTCAAAAATAGTAAATGTCATTACGAGTAACAAAGTGACGTGCTAATCTTTTGAAATTTAACTGTCATAGCAAGCCTACCTCTTAGGCAAAAAGGGAAAGAGAAACGAATGACGTGGTAATCTCATTATAAATTAGAACTTCCATTAAACAGATTGCTTCACTTTGTTCGCAGTAAAGGAAAATTTTATAAATTTATAACATGAAACACATCGTCGTATTAACAGGTGCTGGTATTAGTGCAGAAAGCGGTATTAAAACATTTAGAGACGCAGATGGACTTTGGGAAGGCCATGATGTTATGGAAGTGGCTTCACCTGATGGTTTTAGCCGTAATCCAGAACTAGTTTTAGATTTCTATAACCAAAGACGAAAACAACTCAATGATGTAGAGCCTAACCAAGCACATAAAGATTTAGTTCTACTTGAAAATGATTTTAAAGTGACAATTATTACCCAGAATGTAGATGATTTGCATGAGCGTGCTGGTAGTAGCGATGTAGTGCATCTACATGGCGAATTATTAAAAATAAGAAGTACAGGAAACTATAAGGATATTAAACCCTGGACAGAAGATATTTATCTTGGTGATACATGCAACAAAGGCTATCAATTACGCCCACATATAGTTTGGTTTGGAGAAGATGTACCAGAGATTGAAACGGCTGTTAAAATCTGCTACGCAGCAGATATTCTTATCATAATTGGCACAAGTATGCAAGTTTATCCGGCTGCAAGCTTAATAGATTATGTACAACCAAACACTGCAATTTTTTATATAGATCCAAAACCAGCTATTAGTAATGATTGTAAAGTAACAGTTATTGCAAAATCTGCCACTGAAGGTATGAAAGACTTATTAGGGATATTAAAATAAGAAAAGCAGTTTCAATCCCTAGAGAGATTAGTCTCTATAATCCTTTTTGTAAACTACTAGTGGTAATCATCATTATATAAACAAGAACATAAACTTATAATAAAGGCAAAAACGATAAAATTTTAGATATTGGTTTTCATAATAATATCTGATTTTTTTACACTTCTATGTCGTTGAGTTAAAGAAATGTCATCAAAAAAAGAATACTAAATTTAAAAATTACCAATATTACATTAATCATCTTTAGTTAATTTAAAAAAATTATTTACTGGCTTATTAAAAACATTTGATAATTTTAATGATAAAACTGTAGAAGGCACATAACGATTAGCTTCAATAGAATTTATAGTTTGTCTTGATACACCTATTTTTTTTGCCAAATCATCTTGAGTTAAGCTTAAAATAGCACGCTCTACTTTTAATGTATTCTCCATTATCTATAACGCTTTAAGTTGTGATAAAACATAAGTTGTATTATTAGCATAAATAACAATACCTGAAAATCGCCTAAATCCTTAAAAGATTCTCCACCAGAATGAACAGCATTAGAAACACCAAACTCTACATAAGGCATTATTAATGCATATAAAACTCCTATAACAAATGCTATGGCATAAGATTGTGCTCTAAGACTAATGGTCATTTCGTCTTCTATCTTATCTTTAGATAACGACAGAATAAGCATACCTATTAAAACTGTTTTTTGTAATAAGAGTTTTAACCATAGTGTATCTCCAACCATTGCAAAAGCACGAACAAACATCATTACAATAGATAATAATGCTATGGTTATACCAACCAACATAAACCGATGCGGTAATCTAATATTTATAAGTTTTTGAAACTTATTACGTTCACATTCAATAAACTTTTCCGTCTTCATAATTGACAAATATATTTTATATTAAGTAAAATTAACTTTACTATATGACAAATATACTTTACATTTTTATAATAACCAAATGATTAGCACCAAACTTAATTTTAAAAAAATTTTCAATTAACTTCGTTTACAGTTGTATCTAAATCATTACTCAGGTGTAGATCTTATAAATATAAAACACCATTACTTATATCTACGTTAGCCTTATTAACAAGCTGTACACTTTTCTGAAATAGGTTGACTATAAATTAAACACATAATTATTGTCACTTAAAAAAAACAATACTGTCAAAAAAGTCGTTTGTAAAAGCAACTTTATGCACAAATTATTCGTCGTTAATCTAATCACAGACGGACAGGTCTCTGTCAATATTGCTTCTAAAAATATGTCATCTCTATATATACATTTGCCTATTGGTTAAAAAAACACACAATAGAGAAGCGAAACATTAAACCTAAGTGGTTAAATTTTTAATAAAACTATGTTACTAGTAACTGAATCTATATGATTTTGTTATTTTTAGCGTTCTTAGAGCGTGTATGAAATTAAGAGCAGAACATTTAATGAAGTCCTATAGTGGACGAAAAGTAGTGAAGGATGTTTCTTTGGAAGTAAACCAAGGAGAGATTGTAGGTTTACTAGGTCCTAATGGTGCTGGTAAAACCACATCATTTTATATGATTGTTGGGATAATTAAACCAAATGGTGGTAAGATCTATTTAGACGATAATGATATTACAAAATTTCCGATGTACAAACGTGCTCAAAATGGTATTGGCTATTTGGCACAAGAAGCTTCAGTTTTTAGAAAATTAAGTATAGAAGATAATATTTTAAGTGTACTTCAGCTTACAAAACTCAGTAAGAAAGCACAGCACGAAAAAATGGAATCGCTTATTGAAGAGTTTGGCTTAGGACATATTAGAAAAAGCCGTGGCGATTTATTGTCTGGTGGAGAGAGACGACGAACAGAAATTGCGAGAGCTCTAGCTACTGATCCAAATTTTATTTTACTCGATGAACCTTTTGCTGGTGTAGATCCTGTTGCTGTAGAAGACATTCAGCGCATTATTGCTAAACTAACCCAAAAGAATATAGGCATTCTTATTACAGATCATAACGTACAAGAAACTCTTGCCATTACAGATAGAACATACCTTATGTTTGAAGGTGGTATCTTAAAAGCTGGTATTCCTGAAGAACTCGCTAGTGATGAAATGGTACGAAAAGTATATTTAGGTCAGAATTTTGAACTTCGTAAGAAGAAGTTGGAATTTTAATATATTACTTATTAATCAATTCGTTTTCACTCTCTTCACTAGTCTAAAAAACACATAAACAGCAATAGTTTGAAGGATAAGATTTAATGCCCAAAACAATAGCGTCACATAAATCCCTTCTCCCGAATAAAAAGGTAAATTTCTACTAATTAAACCAATCGGAAAACTAAAAATTGTAAGCATAAAAGACGTAATACTAGAAAGTGAACTAGCAGCACTAGTTAGCAGAATATCGGTAAAACCAATTATCAATTGAACTATAACAAGGATAAAAAATATCTTTAAGAATAGCTTGCGTTTTCTCTTATTCATTTATTATCATTTTATTTTTTTTATTATCATTTATTCCCATCATCAATTTCATCTTATAAAATCTTATCTAAATATCAACAATTTTCAGCAAATATTGATGATTTCCACTAAAAAAGATAAATACTAATATTTTAACCTCTGCGTCTCTCTAACAAAACCATCATCATATATCCAAGGATAATTCTTTCTTTATCATCCTCATCTATAGGCTTTAATTGGGTAAGCTCAAATTTTCGCCCAAAGAATGATGGCTCTTTTTTCATTCTAACAATAGAAGTGTTTCTTAAATCTGTGACCACATACGACGGATTAAATAAATAACCCGTAAATCCACCAAGAATTGGTATTTGCCCAAGAACAGAATCTAATACTTTTATCCAAGCATTCTCTTCTCTAATAAGATATTGCAATTTTTGGTGTTTATCTATAAGTTCGTAATGTGCTTTCCATATTGAAGCCCAACCCTTTCTAGCAATCTTACCAACCTCTTGACCTTTAGAATTTTTAAAACTATAAGCAGCAGAAAAATCTATCCATTTATCTGCGCTAATTTTATAATTAAGCTGTGTTTTATTCTGATTATTAAATATACTAATGTCTTCCTTTAGTTTAAACATCTTTTGTTTTACATAAGCGATGGTTTTACCAGAAGCATCTGTTGCTGTAAAATCATTAGATAATGTCGTAATATTAAAGCTAAATTTTATAGGAAATTTAATGTCTTGCATTTGCTTATATTTTATATTTTTCTTTGGTTACTTAGTACATACGTATAAACATCTCTTTGTGTGATTATGAATGCTTTATGTTATAAATTAATTGCTATTGTTTTCAGTTATTTCTTTTTTAATTAATTTCTTCTGATAGCGTCCTTGTACAATATCTACAATTACTAAAATTACAATCACAAAATAGAAGGTTGTATTACTCATTGGTACAATCTCATTTCCAAAGATTTTTAAATGTGCTAAATGACCACCTTCGGTCACTAACATTATACCAACTATAAATAAGATAAATAACCCTAGTACCTCGTACATTCTGTTTTTGGCTAAAAACACAGAAATCTTATCTGCCATTAATAACATTAGTAAACCACTAGCAATAATAGCAATAGCCATTACAATTAATGCTGTCCATGAGTTTTCAATATCATTTGTTAATCCTATTGCTGCTAATATAGAATCAAATGAAAATACTAAATTCATTATTACAATACTAACTATGACTGCATTTGCTGATTTATTGCGTTTGTTTTCGCCTTTTATATCGTGGTTTAGATCTTGTGTAGAAATCATGTGCCAAATTTCTTTAATGGCAGTATAAATAATAAAGCCACCACCTAGTAAAACAATAATACTATGTCCATTAAAAGCAAAATCTAAAACATTTTCAATATGACCTGATAAGAACGAAAATGGCTCTTGAAAAAAATCAATAATAGAAACTAATACAAATAATAACACAATTCTAAGTACTATAGCTATAAGAATTCCTACTTTTCTTACACGCTTTTGATCTGCTTGTGGTGCTTTCTTAGACTCTAAAGAAATATAAAGGAGATTATCAAATCCTAAAACGGCTTGTAACATTACAAGCATTAATAGTGTAAAAATAATTTCAGCCATAATCTATGAAGTGCTAATTTAACTAGTAGATGTTTTTTCTATCAAACAATGACAGTATAATATATAATGCTATTACCAATGGAATTGCCGCAAAATTAAATACAATAAGAGCCACTAGGCTTAGTATTAAAAAAATATAACGTGTAGCGTTGCTTTTAAAACTCCAATTCCTAAATTTTAAAGCAAATAGCTTAATATTAGAATTTAACAAATAGCAACTTAAAAGTGTTAGGCCTATTAAAAACCATTTATTTATAATTATAGAATTCATTATATCATTGTTCTGATATTCTAAAATTAAAGGCAAAGACAAAATCAGTAAAGTGTTTGCTGGCACTGGTAATCCTTTAAAATAAGACTGTTGGTCTTCATCTAAATTAAATTTTGCTAAACGATAAGCTGATGCTAATGGAATAAGCAAGCCAATTAAAGGTAACACAGACAATTTAAAACCTTGCCAATGAAAAATAGAATTCCAACTATCACTATAGGTTGAATAATTTGGAGCATCAACCGTCAATGAAATAAGCTTAAACATTATAACTCCAGGCACTACTCCACTCGTTACTAAATCTGCCAAAGAATCTAGCTGAATACCAAGAGGGCTCTGCACATTTAGCTTTCGAGCTAAAAGACCATCAAAAAAGTCGAAAAAGATTCCTAAAAACACAAAGACTGAAGCTGCAACAAAGTTACCATAAACCGCAAATATTAATGCGATACATCCTGAAAATAGATTTAAAAGTGTAACCGCATTAGGAATATGTCGTTTTAAACTCATGAATTTAATTTATGTAAAAATATAAAAGTATTTGAGTCTAAAACAATAAGAATGGACTTTATCAGTTAAATAGATAGAAAAATATTGTGCATCTTTGTAAAAAAAACACTGTTGAAAAATTACTTTGCAATTCTATTTACAATTGCTATGCTTACCGCTTCGAGTCAAACTACCAGAAAATATTCTAATGAATTTATGAATATTGGTGTTGATGCAGCAGCTTTAGGGATGAGTAATGCCGTTGTTTCACAAACAGCTGATGTAAATTCTGGATATTGGAATCCGGCAGGATTAGTGCATCTTGAAGATAACCAGATTGCCTTAATGCATTCGAGTTACTTCGCTAATATAGCTAACTACAATTATCTTGCTTATGCTATGCCATTAGATGATAGAAGTGCTATTGGTTTGTCATTAATTAGATTTGGAGTGGATGATATTTTAGATACCACACAATTAATAGACGACCAAGGCAATATAAATTATGATCGAATTAGTACCTTCTCTACAGCAGATTATGGATTGACATTTTCATATGCTAGAAAATTACCATTAGATGGCTTAAATTTTGGTGTTAATGCTAAAATTATTAGAAGAATTATTGGTGATTTCGCATCGTCTTGGGGTTTTGGATTGGATGTAGGTATTCAGTTCGAGGGGAAAAACGGTTGGAAATTTGGTTTAATGGCAAGAGACATTACAACAACCTATAATGCTTGGTCAATAGACGAAGATAAGTTTGAACAAATTAGTAGTGCTATTGAAGGTGAAAATCAAGAATTACCTGAGACTACAGAAATAACGATTCCGAAATTGCAATTTGGTATGTCTAAAAAATGGATTTTCAATTACGATTATTCACTTTTAGCAGCCGCAAACTTAAATATGCGTTTTGTTGAAAATAATGATATTATCTCTACGTCTTTTGCCAGTATCGATCCGGCTTTAGGTTTTGAATTCGGATATACCGATTTAGTTTTTTTAAGAGCTGGTGTAGGTAATTTTCAGAATGAAATACAAATAGATGATTCGGAAATGATTTCGTTTCAGCCTAATTTTGGTGTTGGTTTTAAATACAAAGGCATTCAGATTGATTATGCGTTTACTGATATAGGAGACCAAAGTGCCGCTTTGTATTCTAATGTATTCTCTTTAAAAATAGACTTTAATGTCTTTAGATAGTTAAATTAATGAAACTAAAACTATCATTTATTTTTGTGTTTTTTATTTTATTTTCTGCGTATTCACAGAATTTTCAGCTAACACCAGACGCTAAAATATCTGTACTAACTATAGGACCTGGTGAATCGTTAAATGATGCTTTTGGACATAATGCTTTTAGAATAAAAGATAAAAGTAACGGAATTGATGCTGTATATGGTTATGGCGAATATGATTTTGATGCTCCTAATTTTTATTTAAAATTTGCACGTGGTAAATTAAACTACCTTATTAGCAGGCATAACTTTTCTGATTTCTATAATCATTATATAAACTACAATCGTACTATTAAAGAACAAGTACTACGTCTTTCTTTTGAAGAAAAACAAAACTTATTCGATTATCTAGAAACTAACTATAAGCCTGAAAACAGAAGATATCTTTATGATTTTTTCTATGACAATTGTGCCACAAAAATTAGAGATGTTACAGAAATAGCTACAAAAAATGATGTTGTTTTTGATTTACCTCAAAACTTTGAAATAAAGACTTTTAGAGAACTTATCCATGAGCATGTAGGGCTAAATTCTTGGGGAAGTTTTGGAATAGATATTGCATTAGGATCCGTCATTGACACAGAAACTGAGGCAAATGAGTATATGTTTTTGCCTAAATATATTCATACCTTCTTTGACAATGCAAAAATTAATGATTCTGAAAAGCTAATAGAACGTTCATCAACAATTTTCAAAAAGAAAAAGAAGGAATCTTCTTCATACTTTTTTTATAGCCCAATAATGATTATTGGACTGCTAGCAGCATTAATACTATTTATTACTTATAAAGATTTTAAAAGTAAAACAAGAAGTAAGTGGTTAGATATTTTACTCTTTAGCACTACTGGTATTATTGGAGTTTTACTTATATTATTATGGTTTGCGACAGACCACTCTGCGACAGCACAAAATTACAATGTTTTATGGGCAGTGCCACTAAATATTATTGTAATAGCTCAGTTATTTAAACAACAGGTGAAGCAATGGTTTATTGGCTACCTTAAATTTTTAATTATTATGCTCTGCTTGTTAACACTACATTGGTTAATAGGTGTCCAAGTGTTTGCAATTGGCTTAATCCCGTTGTTAATAGCAATGCTTATAAGGTATATCTATCTAGTAAAGTATTATAATTAAGGTTAGTTTATTGTCCTCTATAATATAAAATAGTACTCAATGTTTTTATTGAAATACTAAAATCTAAAAAGACACTTCTGTGCTTAATATAATATAAATCATATTGAAGTTTTTTGAGGCTATCATCAATTGAAGAACCATACCTAGTATTCACCTGAGCCCAACCTGTTAGTCCTGGTTTTATGATATGTCGTATTTCGTAGAATGGAATGACACGAGATAATTCACTAACAAAGAAAGGGCGTTCTGGCCTTGGTCCTATGATGCTCATTTCTCCTTTTAAGACATTGTAAAATTGTGGTATTTCATCTAAACGCGAGCGCCTTAAAAACTTACCAAATTTTGTAACTCTTCTATCATTCTTTTTAGCCCATTTAACTCCATCCTTTTCTGCATTAATTATCATTGTTCTTAGTTTTATAATTTGGAAAAGTTTGCTATTTCTACCAACACGCTCCTGAGAATAAAACAATGGTCCTTTATTTCCTAATAGGTTTCCTAATAAAATTAATGGCAACAACAAAAAACCAATTAACAAACCTAAAACAGCGACAATCACATCAAAAGCACGTTGAAAAAAGATATAAAGTTTATTTTCGTTACTTCTGCTAAAAGGAAAGTATTTATAGAAATCTTTACCCACAAATTGAATAGGCACCTTATGTAGTAATTCTTCGTAAACTTGTGTGTAATCTCTTATTTTAAAACCACGTTCTAGAAGTAAAATTAAATCGTGATACACTTCTGTTGTCATAGCATCTGTATTAAAATTTGCTACTAATACTTCAGAAATTTTCTCTTTTAATATAGTTTCGAGAAAATCTTTTGCTTTAAACTCTTTGAGTCCTTTAAATTTTACTGATTTATCATTTGATTTTTCGCTATCAATAAACCCAATTATTTTATAGTTAGGATCTGAATTGTCTAATGCCTCTATTAAACTTTTTATATTAGAAACTTCAGCTATTAATAATACCCGTTTATAAAAACGTGGCGATTCGATTAATTTAACATATACAATTCTCCATAAAAATACAGATACTATAAGCATCAAATAGAAAACTAAAATTTGCATGCGCTCATCTGGCAAAAGAGGTGAAAGGTAAGGCGTTAACAAATAAAACAACACTACAATAGATGCCATTAAAACTATATTTTTAAATGTGGTATCTAACTGACTTGCTTTTTGAAGATCATATAACTCAAAAACTGTCCCGAAAACAGTAATGTACAAGACTAAGAGTATTAGTGCTACCGTGTTTTCTACATTGAGTAAAACATAATCGAAATTAAAAAAAAGACTTAAACAATAAATACCTATAAAGACCATCAAAATGTCCATAAGCCTAAGAAGAACCTTACGTTCGGAGACCTCAAAATGTATGCCTTTCTCTTGTTTCATTATTAGGGGAATGCTTATGGGTAAAGATAACAAGTCTTTAGTGCTTTTTTTGCAATTTTATTGTAAAAGAGATTGCCATTTTGGTTTTATGTTTTTCCAATCAAAATTTTCAACTTTATCACGCGCGTTTGTTATTAGACTAATCCTTAGACTGTTATCCTCTCTCAGCTCAATGATTTTATGTGCCATTGCATCTGCATCATCAGAAGGTACCAAAAGCCCATCTTTATTATTAGAAATTAAATATGGTAAGCCACCAACTTCTGTTGAGACGATTGGTAAACCAAGTGCCATAGCTTCTATAACACTTACAGGTGTATTATCAAAATTTGTAGTATTAATAAAAACATTGTGCTTTTTTGATAGTTCTACCCAATTTTGTTTAGATAACTTCCCTGGGAATTTAACATCTAAGCCTTCTTTTAATGCTAATACCTTAACATTGTCCATTGAACCATCTACATCTGGACCTACCATGGTTAAAGACGTTTTAAATCCTTTTTTTAATAATCTATTCATTACCAAAACTGCCTTTTGTGGATTATAAATTGATGAAAAAGACCTTACCCATAACATTTTAATGTCATCAATCTCTCTATTTAAAAATTCATAACAGCCTATTTCTATAAAATTTGAAATAAGCAGCACATCTTTATATCCATAAGTTTGAAAAACTGCTTTTAAAAAATTTGATGGTGCCACTAACTTATATGCATTATTAAAAATTAAATCACTTAGCTTAGGATTGTTCTTTAATCTTATTTCAAGATTTCCACCATGAAGAATTGGTATATAATGTAGTTTACAAACTCTACATAATTGACTAATTACAAAAGCGAAATAAAAATTTGAAGTACTGTAGGTGTCAATTAAAACAAAATCTGTGGCAGATTTATTTTTCAACACTAACCTTATCATATCAAATAACCTTAATACTTTATTAGGTTTTGTTGAGGCTATTTTTATAGAACAAATTTCTTTTAAACGTTCACCTAAAATTTCTATAGTTGTACTAGTTCTTCCGTTATTGGATAAAGCGTTTCCTATGTACAGGACGTTTTTCATAAGTTACATTTAAAAGCGCTAAAGCATAAATAAAACCTGGCGCTGCAATTCGCATGGCTGAGTGATTAATAGTCGCAAACCAAAACAATAAAAAGGCATAAAAAAAGTAATTTCTTTTATTATTTACTCGATAGGTTAATGGTGTAAAAATTAATATCAATAGCATAAAAATTCCTAATATACCATGCTCCGACAACATTCTACTCAATTCGTTATGAGTAGCGACTACCTCACCAGACCTTATTAGCCTTAGCTCTTTCATACCACTCGCTCCTACACCCAAAAATGGTTCGCTAATAAATCCATCTAGCTCACCTAAAAATATATCTACTCGACCTGCAGAAACATCTTCTTTTAATCTACCTCTTTTATCTTGATTTGAATAACGTTTATCAATTAAACCACTTGTCTGATTAGAACTAACTACCCAAATAACGACTGATGCTAAAAGTACAGCAATAAATGAAACTCCAATTACTCTCTTATTTCTGACGCTTGATTTAAAATAAAATACTGCTAAAAAAGCAAATATCATTAAGATTGCAGTTATTACACCACCTCTACTAAAAGTTATAATACCTCTATAACTTATAACTCCGAATAAAACAATATTGATAACTCTTAAAAGTAAAACCTTAGAATAGAGAAAAAAATTAACACAAAAAACAAACATGCCTAATCCTAAAATAGTTGCAACCTGGTTTGGCCCAAAGCCACCTGAAGCAGCAAAATTAGATTGAGTTCCTTTAAAAATTTCTTCTAAACTTATAGTATACAAAAATAGGTAAGTAGTTAAACTTACTATAGGAAGGGCTAGAAAAAATAATACATTAACGAGTTGCTTAAGACTAATTTTTTTATCAAAACAATATAAAGATGCAATACCCAAACTAACTGGTCCGCTCAGTACAAAAGCGGTATTGGTCCTTAAATTTGAGTCTAAACCTATATTTATTGAAGCAACGACTATTGAAGGTGCCAATAAAAATAAAAAAATAATATATGGATATGCTTTATTAGATATACCATTGTAAAACATACCTAGAAGCATAAAAATTATTACAAAATATTTAGAAGATTCATAGAAAATACCTGCACTAGTCATCCTAAACAATACTTCAGCTCCAACCATATAAGCACTGGCTTTGAGAACTATTGTCGTCTTTTCTTTTTGCGGAGCCGAAATTACACCTACAAAAAAATATAAAATTACAACTAAGAAAAATATACGTGGAAAAAAATCTAGAGAATAAAGCAGAATACCTAATACAATATGAAAAATTATTTTTAAAGGGTAATTTAAACTCAAATCGGTAAGGTTATAAAATTGTATTATAGATATTTATTACATCAGATAAAATATGTTTTTCTGAATATACTCTGTTAACTTTTTTACTGAAATTATTAGCACAAGATAATCTATAATCTTCATTTATTATATAATACTTAATTGATTCAGCCAATTGTTGCTTAGCTCCATTCTCTATTAAAAATCCATAAGAATCATTATTTACCAATATGCCACAACTGCCAACATCTGTAACTATTACAGGTAATTTTGCAATCCCATATTCTAATAACGCTAAAGGTAGTCCTTCTGATTTAGAAGATAAAACACCTATTTGGCATTGTTTCATTATATTTAGAACATCAGATTTACTCTCATAAAAATGAACATTTTTATTAAGGTTTAACTCTTCTATTTTATTAAAAAAAGACTTTGAATACTCATCTTTAAAATCCTTGCCAACACAATGAAGTGACCAATTAGGAAACTCTTCTTTCACTATCTGAAATGCCTCCAAAAGCATAAAATGATTTTTTTGTTCTCGCAAATTAGCCAAGCACAGTATGCGTTTTCCATTATTTCCTTGAAGCTGAGTTAAATTTAAATGTTTTTCTTTTAATACAGGGAAATTCTTAACATAGTCAACATTCTGGCACAATAAGTTAGCTTCTGACCAGGCTTTCAATTTAATGTTCACGCTAAAAATATATGAGAAAAACCGAGAACAAAAACGTAGAACTCGCTTAGGACGATTTTCCATGGATTCGCTATTACCATAATGATCATGCCAGACTATTATTAATCTAGGAAGCAATATCTTAACAACTGTCGCTATAAAAAAGGAAGATGAATGTGCATGTATTATATTGATTTTATGCTCAATTATATATTTCCTCAATCTCAAAATTGCAGCAATATCTATTGTCGATTTCTTGTTTAAGTACAAATAACCTATATCAGCACTAATTGTTGCTAATAAAGGCCCTTCATCTCTTGTTGCACAAATATGCGATTCTACATCTAGTTTAGCTAAACCATTCGCATAATTAACCGCTAACCGTTCTGCTCCACCAGCTTCTAAAGAATCAATTATTTGAATGACGTTCACCATTATTCTTTTATAATTTCTTTGATGTCTTGTTCTAATCTTTCAAGAGTAAACTGATGTGACCATTCTTGAGCTTTTCTCGCCATACTAATTAAATACGAATCCTCTTTTTGTGCAACATTATAAATAACATCGGCAGCTTTATCTAAATTTGGCTCAATCATTATACCTCTATTTCCATCATCTAACATAAAAGAAACACAAGAAACATCAGTAGAAATTGGGATAGTTCCAAAAAACATACCTTCTGCTAAAGCTTTTGGCCAGCCTTCACTCTTAGAAGGTAAGATTGTAAAATGTGCATCTTGCAAATGCTTTTTTACAATTTCCATGTTTTTATTGCCATATAAAATTATAAAATTTTCTAGACCTTTTTCTTTGACATAATTTCTTAGTTCATTTAATAACCTACCATCACCAAACATATGAAATTCTGATGATAGACCTTTCTTAATCAAAGCTTCAATTATTTTAATAGCAAGTAAAGGTCGCTTGCCCTCTACTAATGCTCCCAAAAAAACAAACTTTAATTTACTCGAATAATCTCGTTTAATAAATGGAGTAACCTCTGACTCACTAAAAGTAGCTGTATAAAATGGCACTACATATTTAGACTGATTATTCCATTCACCATAAACTAATATTTTAATAGTCTTTGTTAAAAAGGTATTACTTAACAACCACTTTTGAAACCTATAGCCTAAGGGTTGTTTACTTTTCGGATCCCAATTACCAGCATATTTAACGGTTTTTGTCTTATTTGGAAAAAACACTTGTAACATCGCTGCTATCGCTGCAATATTACTAGGACATCTAAAGTGTAAATGATGAGACTTACGCATTACACTAACCATTTTTATTAAAATTAATGGTAAGCTGAATACCAACTGAACAATACTAAGGATGGATTTAACATTAAAACTAGGCATACGAACTAAGCTAATATTAGAATGTATATAAGCCAAGTCTATAGGGTTAACATTATTAAATTTACTGAATGGAGCAACAACAATTACTTTATCAAAATTACTTACCCATAAATTCATTTCCCTAACATAAGGGCCATAACCATAGAATAAATCATTCTTTGTCTTATGCTCTACAAGTGTAAAAATCGCTAATGTATTTTCCCTTTTCGTCAAAAATCTATGTGTTTAATAAACGCTTATAAAAGTCAATATTCATTTTAGTAATCGTATCACTGTTAAAATTGCCCAAGACAAATTCTCTTCCTGAATTTGCAATAGCTTTACATTCCTCTTTATTATCTAAGGCCCAAATAATTTTATCAGCGATATCATCGATTTTATAAGGGTTACATAGCAAACCTGTTTCACCATGCTTTATAGTTTCTGGTCCTGGTCCACATTCCGAAAAAATCACCAATTTATTCATTGCCATAGCTTCTGGTGCTACTAAACCTTGAGTCTCCATCAATGAAGGGAAAACACAGATTTCGGCAGAAGCATATTTTTCTGACAATACTTTTAAAGGTACAGTACCCATAAAATGAATCTGGCTTTCTATATTTTTTAGTTTAGGTATAACATTATTTTTAAGATGGTCTATATAAGAATTCCCATTCGGAAAAAACCAATCTCTACCATAAACATAAAGATTTACATTAGGGTTATGTTCTAAAACTTTAGGCATTGCTTTTATGAGTTGGCTAACTCCCTTTTTTTCGCAAACCGTACCAGCAAATAGTAATGTATTTTCCTTTATAAGAATCTCTTTATTAGGTTGAAATACTTCTAAATTAATTGGATTTCTTATAATCTTTATAGGCTTTTCATAGTAATTTAAATACTTAGCTGTATGAGACTTAACATATTTTGAAACTGCAATAAAACCATCTGCTCTTTTAAATGAACGTTTTTCTTGAAATCCTTTCCACCGATTAATTCCTCTATTTTCTGATTCGGCGAAAAAGTGATGACCTCCGTGTAATCGAATCACATATTTTATTGCTTTTATTTTTGAAATAAATGCCAATCCTAATTCAGAAGTTTCTACAATATCTATTGGGTTCTCACTATGAATTTCTTTTAGTTTTAAGCTAATAGCACTACTGTTAAGAAGCCATGTTAACCCTTTAACTTTTTGTAGCTTTAATCTATAAATTGAAATACCATCTCGCTCTTCATATTCATTAATACCTGTATAATTATTGATGCCAACCACTGAAACCTGATGTCCATTTTTAATCAGATCTTCAGCAAAAGTCTCCACAAAAGTACCGATACCACCATGCGGAAAATCTTGTTTTGGGTATTCATTTGTAATGAAGCAAATATGCATTATACGATAGCTTTAGCTATTTTAATTGAGCTTTTATCAACAGGATGAAGCACCACTTTTTTCATCCATTCAATTTTATCTGGCGTAACTTCTCTTGAGTCTTTCAAAGTCTTTAATACAACTTCTTTAATAGCTTCTTTATTATTTATCCAACCGACAGCATCTAGACCTATCATACTTCTAAAGTGTTGAAAATTATAAATAATATCTGTACTCCAATCTGAATTTTGTGAAGGGTTATAATTAAGATATAAACAAGGCTTGTTATGTGTTGTAAAATCGTGTGCCATAGTACTCCCTAAATTTAGGACCATACAACAATGATAAACTAAGTTGACTTGCAAGTTAATATCATCATACTTTGGAAAATAACCTACCCAACCTGTCTCAGACTCGGCGTTCCATATAGGATCTATAGCAATAACAAAATCCTTATACTTATTTAAAGTTTTATCATATCTCGAAGAAAAATCTACTGGACATCTTCTAAAAATAACTTGCACAGTATCTTTCATGTCATAAAGCGACTGCAAGACATCTCTTAAAAATAACTCATCATGCGGAGACGTAATAAAATCATCACCACTAAAGCATATCCATTTTTTATTAAGGTCCAAATCATGTCGCTTAGCAAACTCTTTTCGTAAGGTAATTCGATTTTCATCTAGATAAAATTCAAATTGTGGTGTGCCCACTAATTTTACATTTTCTTCTGAAATCTCTGGATAATAGGCTTTCATTTCATCCTTCATCCATTCTGACCACACTAAATAGTCATCAGTTTTAACAGATAGTCTTGCTTTAGGTAAGTTATCCCAAGAAAAAATAGCTGTTGTTGTTTTAACACTCAACTGTTTTGCGGCTAAACAAATAGGCATTAAACCTGCTACGCGCTGGTGTGTTATAAACATTGACGTTGGTTTTAAAGCTTCTAAATCTTTTACATATTGGTTTATTAAAGCTTTGGATATGCTATTTCTACTTTTTTCTTCAAGATTTAAAATTTTTTGATAATTTTTGTACACAAAATGCCCTAAAACCTCAGCGCATTTATACAATATCTTCACTTTAAAACTGTAACTCGGACTCCTCCAATTTGTTAATATTGTTGGATTATTTTCGAGTAAACTATTATGCTTGAGTCTCGCATAAGTAGTCGCTTCTCTATATAAGCGTGTTTTTATATTCTCAGGTGAAAAACTTATATTTTTATAACCAAAATCTATATTATGAAGCTCCTTTACATTATCAAAAGCATCTCTTGGTAATGGCGACCAAATCGTAATCTCACAATCATTTTTTAAATGAGAAATGATGTTAGAATAAAGGTAATTTTTAATTCCGACACCATCTGGCACTAAAAACAATATGTGCTTTTTAGTAAGCATCTTTAAATTGTTTCTGATGGTTAATTTCCCAAATATTTAAAGATTCTAGACTGTCTAAGAATAACTGTGAACTGTTACCTTTTCCAAAACTATTACTTTTTTCTGCCGAATGTTTTTTAGCCATGCTTATCGTTTCAACTATCTTTAGTTTCTCACTAGGTATATTAATTATTTTAGAAGAACTCGCTCGATTTAATTGTCTATTTCCTATGTTTATTGTTGGCACTCCGTAATAAGGCGCTTCTCTAACACCAGCACTACTATTTCCTATAATGAATTCAGATTTTTTAAGTAAAGTTAAGAAGTATTCAAATCTTACAGAGGGGAAAACTTTAAATCTTGGATGCCCTTGCAATTTTTCATAAGCTTTAAGAATGTGCTTACTACCTAAATCGTTATTAGGGTATATAACTACATAATTTTTTCCACTATCGATTAATCCATCCACAAATTGTTCGGCTTTCTCTAAAATAGAATCTATCTCAGTAGTTACAGGATGATACATGGCTAAGGCATACGCATCAAAATTAATTTGATAGTAACGTTTAACCTCATCTAAAACTGGTAAATTATCTGAAAACATGATATCTACATCTGGAGAACCAATGGTATAGATTGTATCTTCGAGTTCACCCATTTGCATCAAACGTTTTTTAGCTTCATCATTAGACGTAAAATGAACGTGACTCAGTTTTGATACCGAGTGTCTTATTAGTTCATCAATTGTCCCTGAGAGTTCACCACCTTCAATATGTGCGACCAAAATATTATTCAAACTTCCTACAATTGCTCCGGCTAAAGCTTCTACTCTATCTCCATGCACAACGATTAGATCTGGATTAATAGTTTTAATATATTTAGAAAAACCATTAATTGTTTTTGCCAATGTTAGATCCATTGTTGCCTCATCAGTATGATTATGAAATGTCTCAATATTATTAAAACCACAGCGCTCAACTTCAATTAGCGTATAACCATATTCTTGCATAAGATGCATACCTGTCACAAAAATATAAGGTACAAAATCTTGATGATTCTCTACAATTTGAATCAGTGCTTTTATTTTACCAAAATCGGCTCTTGTACCTGTAAGAAAAACTATATTCCGCATTTTCATTTCTTAGTTCTACAATCATTCAAAATCATTATAATCAAGATGCTCACCTTCTTCTATATCTCTAAGTGCAATTTTACCTAATACTTCTTTATAGTTTTCAGCAAAAATCTTACCTGTTCCAGGACGTTTTACCCATATATTTTGCTCTGTTAGTTGTTCGCTAGCTTTAACATTAGTAATTGTACAAACTGTTGCAAAAGCGAAATCTATTGTAACTTGTTCTTCTTTTGCAGGTTCTTTAGTTCCGCCACGCATAGACCAAATCTCTTTACTTCCGCTTATTAATTGAGAACAGGCTTCTTCATCCATACTGCATACAATATCTGGACCTTGGCGTTGCATGTGATCGGTAAAATGACGTTCTAAAATCGATGCTCCTAAGGCTACAGAACCAAGACATGCATTATTATTAAGGGTATGATCACTAAGTCCAAAAACCTGTTCTGGAAAAGCTTCATGCAATTCCATCATAGCTCCAAAACGCACCAAATGTGATGGTGTTGGATATAGGTTTGTTGTATGTAATAAAGCTAAAGGTGTATTATTGGCTTTAAATATCGCTACAGCTTTACTAACACTCTCTATGGTATTCATTCCTGTACTTAAAATTACAGGCTTGCCGAATTTAGCAATATGATCTAATAATGGATAATTATTACATTCACCAGAACCAATCTTATATGCAGGAATATCAAAACGCTTCAATCGCTTTGCCGCTGCTCTAGAAAATGGAGTAGAAATAAAAATCATTCCTTTACTCTCTACATAATTTTTTAATTCTAATTCTTCGGCTTCATTCAATGAACAACGTTCCATGATTTCGTAAATAGAGACGTCTGCATTACCTGGAATTACTTTTTTCGCAGCTCTACTCATTTCGTCTTCAACAATATGAGTTTGGTGTTTAACCATCTCTGCTCCTGCTCTATGGGCAGCATCAACCATCTCCTTAGCGATCTTTATTGATCCTTCGTGATTAATACCTATTTCTGCAATGACCAAAGGTGGATAATCTCCTCCTATTTTTCTTCCCGATATTTCTATGTATGGATTGTTATTCATTATAATTTTTCAAAATATATTCTGCGTAATCAAAATCTTCTTGTGTGTCTATGTCAATGCTTGCAAATTTATGGTTTACAACCCAAGGAAACGAGGCATCATTAAAGATAATATCTTTTTTTATGAGTCTTGCCTTTGTGATATATAAGAGACCGTTTTCATAATATAAAGGCTCTAAATCCTGGCTTCTTTGACCAATTTTATAATTATAAGGCTTAAAATGATTACTTACAATTTTACCTAATTTTTTATGATCTCTACTTACCGTAAAAAGACTTTCGGAGTTATTTTTTATAAAAGCATTAAGAGCTTCGCTTAATAAGTCTTTTGGCCTTAATGGATTGGTCGCTTGCAATATTACAATGGTATCAATATCCTCATTCAAAACTGTAAGAACGTGCTTTAATGCCGATACTGTTGGCTCTAAGTCACCACTCAATTCAGCAGGTCGATTGATAACTTTCGCCCCAAATTGTAGTGCGATTTCCTTAATGGTATCACTATCTGTTGAAACATAAATGTCATCTATAAGTTTAGAATTAGACAGTGAATACTTTATAGAATGCGCAATAAGAGGTATACCATTAAGCATTTTAATATTCTTGATTGGTAATCTCTTAGAACCCGCTCTTGCTGGTATTATAGCTATTGTCTTGCCCATTTATTTTTCTGGATATATAATATTGAATACTCTATGCACTAAACGTTTCTTTAACTTATACCAACTTCTATGAGGCATTTTCGGATTAAATTCCGGTAATTTAGAAACCTTACAATCCTTATTCTCTATGTTTTCTATGTTTTCTCTCTGCACCTCTTTCATCCAACCTTCAACCATATTTCCCATATGAAATGCAAAATTCTGATAAGTTGCTAAGCGCATTCCATTAGAATAATTAATAGGCTCATCACAGTATAAAAACTCCGAATTATTACCAACTAAAATCAATGATGGTTGTCTCGGAACGGTTGTAAAAAACAACTCTCGTCGCATACTCAAAATTTGATGACCACTACCAACAATAGCTTTAACTCCATTAGACTCAATTACTGGCCATTTTACATTTTTGTCACTTTCTAATTTCCAATGAAAACTTTCTAAAAATCTATTATGTGCTTCATGATTTTCTGGTATCGATTGATAACTGAATTTAACCTTACCAAGTAAAATTTTATTTAAAGTAGAAGAGGTTTCATAATTCTTGAAATTTCGGCATGGTATCGGAGAAACAGAAGCTACATTTTTGATATTGGAAAAAATCTTCTCAGTCTCGTTTTGCCAGCCTTGTTTGAATAATATATCTACGTCTGAAATTGTTAGTATTGGCTCTCTACTTGCTCTTGCCGCTCCTACTAGTGCGTCTATCTTTCCTATATTTTCTTCGTGATGAATAATCGTATCTATAGATTTAGCTTCTAACTTATCCTCTAAATATTGAGATACCTGTTTACAAGATGCATTATTAACAACTGTTATTGCACAATTAGAGTTTGTCGTTGTAATCGCAGAATCTAAACACAACTTAAAGACCTCTAAAACATCTTTATAATACCCTTCTAATGAAGGAATAAAAACCACGATAATTAGCCTATGCTGACATCGCAATTGAATTTTTTTTGATTGCTTTTGAGGATTCATTCCTACTCTCATAAACTCCGCTTATGTTAATTTTTCTTTAGCATCAAGTATAGCTGTATTTAACTGTTCTGACCAGTTTTTTAAGCTATATAAATCCTTAGGTAATTTACCTTTAAAAGAATTACCATTTTCAGTACAGTCTCTTATTGCTTCTTGCATCGCATCCACCCATTCCGTCACCATATTAGGTTTATCTATTAAAACGCCATATTTACCATCTTCAAGTACTTCTTTAATACCTCCTCTGTTTGAAGCAATTGTGTAGCATCCGCAATGGAGTGCTTCTGCCAAAACAATTCCAAATCCTTCTTGCCAAAGTGATGGAAAAAGAAACACATCTGCCATTTGATAGTATTTTACAATATCATCATTTGGTATATGTCCTATAGAGGTAATACCTGGATGGTCAATTTCTCTTTTAATTCCGATAACCAATAACTCTATTTTAATAGCACTTTGCTTTTGTAATTCTTTAAAAGCATCTATAATAATATGCAATCCTTTTTTTGGCCTATCGTGAGAACACCATATAAACACAAATGACTCTTGTAAAATATTATGAGAACTTCTTAACTTCTGCTTTTCGCTATCACTAATTGTTTTGAATTTTTTTAAGTCAATTCCATTATGAATTACACGAGCTTTAAATGTAATTTCATCATAAGCACTTAAAAATGCCTTGTAACTTTCTGCCGTTATAAATACGATTTCATCAACTACTTTGAATAACCGCTTTGCTTTCAAAGTATTTTCTATTGGAAGAAATCCATGGTAACAATATTGAATGTAAAAATCATTTCTATTAAAATGCTTTTCCAAATGCTCTGCTATCGCACACACCAATCCATTATTATCAATAACTTGAATTACATATTTACAATCTGGCTCTATAATTTCTTTTAAAGCATTGATATAGGGTTGATGTTTCGTGTTTTTATTAATCAGCCTTGAAACTAGTTTATCCTTATTTTCAGTAGTCTTCACAAAGCTATAGACAACACCTTCAGCTCTAACATTAGGCTCTGGACATATAATATAATCAAAATGGTGATTCTTAGATTTTAGCAACGTATTGTACATGTTCGTCCAACTCCCAGTAATAGGATACGGCAACGCTAGTTGACTAATTAAAATAGTCTTTATGTGATTTGATTTACCCATTAAAACTTATATACGTTAGGCCTTAACTCGTTTGGCTTGAGTCATTGATAAGGTTAAAAATAGTGTTTTTATATTGACTTTTAATATGGCTCTTTTTATATTTTTCAAGATACTTTAATCTATTACCTTCTGCAATACCTTTGATTTCTGAAGCACTAAATTTCTTTATATCTTCTATCACTTTTCTTAACGATTGTGGATCATTTATATTGAACCAAAATTGATTTTTAGATCCCTCTAATCTATCAGACATTGCACCAACTTTGGTGGATAAAATTAATCTTGCAGATGCCATACCTTCTAAACCCACTAATGGTCCTGACTCTTCATGCGACGGAATAATAATAGCATCAGCTAATCTTATATGCTCTAGTATCTCATTCTGATTTAAATAACCTAATAGATGGACATTATCTAAATCATCGCAATAAGAATTCAGTACTTCTAATAAATCGCCATCTCCAATGATTTTTAAATCTAAATCCACTTCGTTATTTTGAAAGAATTCTACCAATTCCTTAATCCCTTTTTCAGATGAAAGTCTTCCAATATATAGTAATTTTTTAAAAGCATTGGCAGGTTCAATTTTTAGCATTTCTACCTCCTTAAATGTGCATTGGTCAATTAGCACGTAGTTGTGGTTTTCTAATGATGATAGTCGTTCTGCATTAGACAAGGAATGATGGATAAAGAGGTTAATTTTATTTAACCAGTTTTTATCAACGACATCAGTTGCTTTTATAGTAGCGGAAGTTCTTAGAACTACAGGCTTATTATTAGAGTTAGCATATTCAACTACTTCCTTTATATAATTACTGCTTATCTGAGCGCAAATAATTATAAAATCACATTTATCGATTTCATCTTTAATTTGAGATATGGCAAACGCTCGATAGCCCATTTTTTTTGATAAACTATTACTCGTATAATTAACTAGCGGCTTTTTTTTACTTGACTTTAAATAACTTAAATAGGATAGTGCTCTAAACCATGGACTCTTTTTTAATATCTTTCCATTTAAGGTCATCACTTGGTCTTGAGAAACAAAATCGAAAATCTGAGATTTTGAAGTTAAATTTCCTGTAGAAAATATCTTAATATTATAAACCTCTGAAAATGTATCTGCAATAAAACCAGTTTCTAATTCTCTACCACCAATATCACCCAAAGGACCAATAATTAATAATCTTTGCTTCATTCCTGTTTTCTGAAAAGATTTATTATCCAGACACTAATACCCAATTGAAGTGTAGCAAGTTTTCTGAAAAATGGAGATTTATCGATAACTTTTAAATATTTGAATCGCTTGTTTGTACTTATAAATTTATTGAAGACATACGTATCGTTAGCGTTATTAAATACTCTTGGGAAAAACAATTCTAAAACCTGACGACGTTCGCTATAAACGGCTTCATAGTTTTCTTCTTTTGATGAAATTCCCTTAGTATCAAAAACGGAAATTGTCACTGGTATTTTAAAATACGTCTCATTGTTTAATCCCAAAGCTTTTAGAAAAAATGCCCAATCTGAAACAATTTTAAAATTCTCATCGTAATTTCCATACTTAGAAAACAGTTCTTGCTTTATAAATGTCGAAGGGTGTGAAATTGCATTACCTACCAAATAGGAAAATGAGATTTCGTTTGGATGTTCTCTCAATCGTCTTCCTTTTTCCTCATCAAAAATTAAATTACCAGATAAGATAGAGTACGCTTTATTTAAATATGGTAGTACGGACTTTACAACATTTTCATTTTCTAAAACGTCACCACTATTCAAAAAGAGTAAGTATTCGCCATGAGACCTTTTAATACCTTTGTTCATAGCATTATATATTCCAGAATCTGGTTCGCTGATATATTTGAGATTATTGTAGTTATACGATTTTATAACCTCTAAACTATCATCATTAGAATTACCATCTATAACAATATGCTCAAAATCTTTGTAAGATTGCGCTTTGACGCTTTCCATTGTTTTCTTTAAACCTATGGAATCATTATAGTTAATGGTAATAATAGATAGTTGATAATTTTGCATCTATAGAACTTCTTCTTTAATTAAATGAACTTTCTTATCCTTTTCAAAAACATCAAAATCTGAAAACGGGTCATAGTTGTAAATTTTGGTGTTTTGCTTTTCAGCTTCGGTTTTTAAAGATTCATATTGCTGGTATAATTCATACTCTTTATATAAGCGTTCTTTAGGAAATGGTTGCTTTTGTTTTTCGTAAGCAATCTCTATGCCTGCCTCATATAGATAATACTCTAGTGATGGCTTATTATGGTCGTAAAAATGTGTATATGGTTTTATGCATTGCCAATCGTGATTAACACCAAGTATTCCAACCTTAGATACTTCGCAATAAATTGCTAGTTGTAGCGCTACAATAGTAACACTCCATGGAGACATAATAGGTTTAGTGAAATCCACAGGTATTTGTCCTCCATAAGAATAATAATAAATTTCTCTTCCTTTAAAAACCGCTTCTGCTATTAATCGGTCTCTTTTCTCAATTAATATTGGTGTCCCTTTTGTTAGTACTGTATGACATCTTTCCCACCAAGCAGTTAAAACTTCTTTCGTAATTGGAGGATGTGATGCTGCAAAAACATGAATTTTTGGTTTGATAGCTTCAATATTAGGATGTTCAAAAAAATTGCCAACGGTTATAACCATATCGTTAGAAAACTTAGAAATATCTAATTTGCTTATTGAAGATGAAGATCCTAAAATAACAGCTTCATTATAACTAGAGAATATCTTTTTTAATTCGACATTCTTCGCATAAAGCTTATATGGATTATTTATAATTCTGCGTATGCGCCTTTTTATTTTAGAAATCATAAACTCTTAAATCTTAGTTGAAAAACTTCGTTTATTT
>NZ_CAXBGB010000037.1:0-28853 GCF_963975125.1 uncultured Winogradskyella sp.
GATAATAACTTAGACTTTGCAAATTGTTGCTGGTCGATATTAATAGATTTTAGCTTGCCTAAGAGTTTTTCTTCATCTAACTCTTCTAAGAGTAAGTATTGATTTTCTTCATCATCAAGTATTTTTTCTTTTAATTTTCCTGGAATTGTCTCTTTGTTTTTAGTTAATAACACATAATATTTTACCAATGCATTTTTGTCATCAACATTGAGTAATTTTTCAAAGAAATCTTGGGCAGTTCGCTCTTTTCTGTATGGATAAATGAGTTTAACATAAGTAGATAAACCATTAGAATACGAGTTATTACCCAAACTTCGTTTTACTTCTATTTTACCATCATTTATTAATTGATTTTTATACTTGGAATAACTTTTTAGTTTAATAAAGCAGCTATCTTTTACTCTTGCCAGCAGATTATACAGTGGTTGTTTGTATTCATTTATTGTGCTGTATTGTAGTATTTTAGGAAATAGTGATGCCTTTAACTCTAGAGAATCTTTTCCGTAATAATTATAAAAAATACGACCAACTCCACCTAAAGGCAAGTCGCGTTCCATAAGGTCTAAAGTTAAATTATAATTATCCTTTTTGTTAGAATCTAAGAGGCCTTCTAAAATAGCAATTTGCGTTTGAGGATCCGAATAACTATCGTGATACAATTGTTTTATAAATGGTAAATTATTCTTTAAATCTATTTCAATGAGTTTTTCAACGAGATGAGACTTTATGTCTAAACGCTCTTTTTCGAATTTAAAACCTTTAAGTACAGAAACAATCTCTTTGCTGTGGTGTTTTTTAAATTTAATTAGGCTATAAGATTCTAAGATAATGCTGTCATTTGCTCGCAAGGCTTCAAAAAATAGTTTGGTTTTATCTTCAAGTACATTTTTACCTAGAAGCGTATCTTTTGGTTGAAACGAATTGTAGAATTCAGTTACAAAACTAGATGGACCGCTTATAGAATCCACCAATGTTTTCAACTCAAAAAGCACACCTTCCTTTAAAATGTTTTTTACCAACACTTGTTTTGCACTTGCTGAATCTGTGTAACTAAAACGATAAAAATATATATTATCAATTTTTGATTTAGAACGATTAGAAATCTTGAATTTTTTCTTAGAAATATAATAGCGATTGCTATAATTAATCTTATCATCTAAGTCTTTCCATATGCTATCCACGTTATGATACATCTGTAGATCGTGAAACTTGGTTCGAGAGATTATGATTTGTTCATTAGCTTGCGTAGAATAGGTGATCTCTTTTAGGGTTTGCTCATAATTTTTTGGTTTTTGGCTACCATTATAATTATAATTATACGGATTTGGTGATGGAGCTTTGGCATTTGTTCTTACAGAAAAATGTAAAGACGTATCCATAATTTTTTCAAAATCTGTATAGTCCGTTTTATTGAATTTAAAAGACTTAAAAAAAGACGTTTTATCAGCTTCGTTTTCACCTACATAACCTAAGAGATAATAACTTCCATCTTTTGCAATAGTTTTTAGATGTAAATTTTTGTTTGATGTTGAATCTAAAACCGCATAAGATTCATACGTTTTATAATCACCTGCTTTAAAACCTCCACCTGATTCAGTAAGTTTGTAGTTTTTGTATAATGCATGATGAAAATACTTGGCTTCAAAACTATCTTCTTCAATGTAAGATATATCGTTTAAAACCGCTTCTTCCACAAAATAATAGGCATCATTTTTATAACCTTCTAATAATTTTTTACCATAATTATTCATATTGCTAGAGACATAATATTCTGGGAAATTCACTTCAAATTTTTTATGTGGTGCTACAAATTGTGTATTTGAGTTTGAAGGACTTTTTAAGACAATAGAGTTAAAAATTTCAGCTTGATGTTTCAGCACAAAATCGCTGCGACCAGCAAATTTTATAATGATAATTTCTAAAGGTGTTTGGTAAATATGATATTTCTGAAACTCTCCCTTCTTTGTTTTATTTACAATACTTATGCCTGGATAAGGTGTCGTTAATTCTTCTTTTTTAATAATATCACCAGGAATATCTTCATATAATAAATCGTCAATATCTTTTAAAGTAATATTATCTTTTTCGTTTGGTAAATACAAAAAGCGACTCATTCTGTTTACGGTTAAATAAGCACCATTAGTCATATCTGGATCTAAATAATATTTTTGCCCAGCATAAGACAACTCTCTCAACTCATCGTAGGTCTTTAAGCCTAAAAAACCATCAGGTGAATAATGCATTTTAAGTTTGGGAGCTACAAACAGACTATCGAGCTTTGTTTTTTCTATTTTGCTGAAATCCGATTGTTCTGAGACTAATGCTTTAACTGTATAACCTCTTTGACGGAGCCTATTAATAATGCCTCTGTCTCCTGGTAAATGTGCAGCACCAACACCAGCAAATACAGATTTGGTTGGCATTAGCTTTTCTAAAGAAATAACCATATTTTCATTTCGAATATAAAGCATGTTCTCACGATAGAATTCAGTATTAACTCCAGCACCAATAGAATCTAATAAATCTAAATTTCTATCGCGATATAAGTTTTCTTGAATGAGGTAAGGGTTCTCATTAGCATATAATTTTTGTAGCCATGGGTCTAAATCTTTTTTATTGGCATTATAAGCTGCTTTAGTTGTCAAGTATCGCGATTCAGCTAAATCTTCTAGGCCATAGATTTCTTTATTATTTTTCTTACCTGCTTGGAAAATAAACATGTCTAAATAGGTTTCTTCTTCAAAATTATCTGATGCATTATTTTTTCTATATAAATACGCATTAACTGTATTATTGTCCATCCTAACCGAAGCTCTAATCGCAATTTCTTCAGGATGTGTTAATTTGAAAAGGTTGGTATAAAAGTCATTTTTAGGATAGTTATAATATGCCATTTCGTTGAGCATCAAACCATAATTAAAGCCAGGCCAAGTTGTTGGGTCAGACTCTAAAGCAATACAATCACTTTCGTTTAAGGCCTTATAAAACACGTCATCTAATCGAAACGCCACTTTCTTACTAACATGCATAGTGCCATAGAGGTATGACGGGTTTTTAAGACCATTTCCAGTAATTTTCCAAAGTAAACTCTGATATTTTTGTTGAGAGAAACAGACTACTGAAAATAAAATAAGAAATAACAATGTGATTTTTTTCATAATAAAATTTAATCAAGCCTTGTAAAGATATTTAAATTCATGAAACAGTCATAAACAATAAATAAAACTCAACAAAAACAAATACGATAGATGAATCATCCTAAGGTAATAACAAATAAAATTGAAAAATATTTGACGATATAATTAAGATCTCATCTTAACTATTTCTATTTCCTAAAAAAGGACTAAAATCCGTCCATATTTCATCTATTTTCTTATGAGTAGATATGCTATGTATTTCAAAAAAACAGCTTCATCTATACAAATGTTATCTCATTTTAGGTTAAAGACAAAAAGTAAAGATAAGTTCTATAAATAAAACCAATGAAAAGAATTGTAAGCTATTACATATAGAGTTGTATTTTTGCTTTTTATAAAATGCAATGTTAAATTAAAAAGATACCTGCTTTCGCAGGCATAAAATGTCAAAAGGAATCTTATTAGTAAACTTAGGCTCACCTGACAGTCCAAACCCAAAGGATGTAAAGAAATATCTTGGGGAATTTTTAATGGACAAACGTGTTATCGATGTCCCACTTTGGGCACGTAATATTTTAGTGAAAGGAATTATTCTTAATACCAGACCAAAAGCCTCAGCAGCTGCTTATCAAAAAATTTGGTGGGAAGAAGGATCGCCATTAATTGTTTTGTCAGAGCACCTTCAAGAAAAAATTCAGAAAAAGATTGATTTCCCTGTAGCATTAGCTATGCGCTATGGCAGTATGACTATAAAAAAAGGGCTTCAAGAATTAGTAGATAAAGGTGTTGATGATGTATTTTTAATTCCATTATATCCTCAGTTTGCTATGGCAACTACAGAGACTATTTTAGTTTTAGCAGAGGAAATTAGAAAGACAAATTTCCCTAATTTAAAAATATCAGATTTAAAGGCTTTTTACAACAAACCAGATTATATCGAAGTGTTATCAAAAAGCATGGCAAAACATCTTAAAGATAAAGATTACGAGCACTTACTGTTCTCGTTTCACGGTGTTCCCGAACGACATATTAGAAAGAGTGATATAACAAAATCCCACTGCAAAATAGATGGTAGCTGTTGCTCAACGGCTTCACCAGCACATGAGTTTTGTTACAGACATCAATGCAAAGAAGTCACACGATTAGTTGGCGAATATCTTAATTTAGAAAAAGGAACCTATTCTACTAGTTTTCAATCGCGATTAGGTTTCGATCCATGGTTAAGACCATACACAGATAGAACTATTGAGCGTTTTGGTAAAGACGGTCTTAAAAAAATGGCGATTGTAACACCAGCCTTTGTAAGTGATTGTCTTGAGACTTTAGAGGAAATTGCTATGGAAGGAGAAGAAATTTTTCATGAAGTCGGAGGAAAAGAATTCACAACAGTTCCATGCTTAAATGACGATGATGAATGGGTTGCTTTGTTGACCAAATGGATTAATATGTGGGCAACTGCTAAAACTGTTGCAGTATAAAAAGAGATTCTGATTTTTCTTTCGAGGATAATCCGTAATTTTAGGATTCTATAACCAACGAGTTTTTATTATGAAGTCTCCAACCCTATTGGCAGTTTTATTGTTCTTATTTTTTAGTTTAAATCTTCAATCACAAAATTTTCAAGAATCCGATTATGGTGCTCTAGAGTATCGTCTTCTTGGGCCTTTTAGAGGTGGAAGAAGTGCTGCGGTAACAGGTGTGCCTAACCAACCAAACTTATATTACTTCGGTTCTACAGGTGGAGGTATTTGGAAAACAACCAATGGAGGTCGTCAATGGGAAAATATCTCCGATGGTTTTTTTGGTGGTAGTATAGGATCTATTACTGTATCTAAAAGCGACCCAAATGTTATTTATGTTGGAGGTGGTGAAAAAACAGTAAGAGGCAATGTATCTTCAGGTTATGGTATTTGGAAAAGTGAAGATGCTGGTAAAACATGGAAGTATTCCGGATTAAAGAATTCGAGACATGTACCACGTATCGCCGTACATCCTACAAATCACAATATTGTTTATGCAGGTGTTTTAGGTAATATATATAAGCCAACACAAGAACGTGGAGTTTATAAAAGTATTGATGGTGGAAAAACATGGAAGAAAACTTTGTTTTCTAATGAGTATGCTGGAGTTGTAGATTTAATAATGGATCCTACAAACCCAAGAACTTTATATGCGTCAACTTGGCGAATTAACAGGACTCCGTATAGTTTAAATTCTGGCGGAGAAGGCTCTGCACTATGGAAAAGTACTGATAGTGGTGAAACTTGGACAGAGATTTCAGCTAACAAAGGGTTTCCTGAAGGGACTTTAGGGATTATTGGAGTCACTGTGTCCCCTTTGAATAGTCAACGGGTTTGGGCGATTATAGAAAATAAAGATAAAGGCGGATTATATAGAAGTGAGGATGGAGGAGAAACTTGGAATGAAGTCAACAGCGAACGCAAATTGCGTCAACGCGCTTGGTACTACACAAGGCTTTATGCAGATACCGAAGATGTAAATACAGTTTACGTTTTAAATGTACGCTATCATAAAAGTACAGATGGTGGAAAGTCATTTGATACATACAACGCACCACACGGAGATCATCACGATTTATGGATAGCACCAGAAAACCCAAAGCGAATGATTATAGGTGATGATGGAGGAGCACAAGTCACTTTTGATGGAGGCGAAACATGGAGCACCTATCACAATCAACCAACATCACAATTTTATCGAGTAACAACAGATAATGCGTTTCCGTATCGCATTTATGTCGCACAACAAGATAATTCTACGATTAGAATTCCGCATAGAACAGATGGAAGAGCGATTACAGAAGATGATTGGGAAAGTACAGCAGGTGGTGAATCTGCGCATATCGCTGTAGATCCCGAAGATAATGATATTATCTATGGAGGAAGCTATGACGGATTTTTAACACGAAGAAATCATAAAACCGGAACGGTTAGAGCGATAAACGTTTGGCCAGATAATCCTATGGGTCATGGTGCAGAAGGTATGAAGTATCGTTTTCAGTGGAATTTTCCTATTATATTCTCTAAGCATAATCCAAACCGATTATACACCTTTTCACAGCATGTACACGTCACAGAAAACGAAGGGCAGTCATGGGATATTATCAGTCCAGATTTAACCCGTAATGATCCTGAAAAATTAAAATCTTCAGGCGGTCCAATAACACAAGATAATACGTCTGTAGAATATTACTGTACCATTTTCGCAGCCAATGAATCACCATTAAAAGAAGGTTTACTTTGGGTTGGTAGTGATGATGGCTTAATTAATGTAACACAAGATGGTGGTAAAACCTGGACTGATGTTACGCCAAAAGGCATGCCAGAATGGATGATGATTAATAGCATTGAACCTAGTGCTTTCGAAGAAGGGACTTGTTATGTGGCTGGTACAAAATATAAAACAGGTGATTTTTCTCCGTATTTATATAAAACCACCAATTACGGTAAAAATTGGACTAAAATTACAAATGGAATCAATCCAGAACATTTTACAAGAGTGCTAAGAGAAGATCCAAAACGAAAAGGGTTGTTGTATGCTGGGACCGAAACAGGAATGTATATTTCCTTTAATGATGGTAAAGACTGGAAGCCTTTCCAGTTAAATTTACCAATTGTTCCTATTACGGATTTAACAATAAAAGACAACAATCTTATTGTCGCAACACAAGGTCGAAGCCTTTGGATGATTGACGATTTATCTGTTATCCATCAATTGTATGATGCAGATTTAAGCAAAAGTGTATTGTTTAAACCAAAGAATACCTATAGAATGCGAGGAGGAAGCAGAACGGGAAGTAAAACTAATGGCACAAACCATCCTAATGGTGTAATTACATATTTTAATTTGAAGGAATTTAAGGAAGATGATAAAGTGTCTTTAACTTTTTTTGATACCAAAGGAGACACCATTAAAAAGTTTTCATCTAAAGATAAGGAGAATAAACTGACTGTAAAAAAAGGCTCTAATCAATTTGTTTGGGATATGACTTATGATGGAGCAGAGCGTTTAGAAGGTATGATTTTGTGGTGGGCAAGTTTAGAAGGCCCAAGAGCTATACCAGGAGCTTATAAAGTAAACTTAAGGATTGAGGATTCTGTCACATTAAGCAAAGTTGAGATGTCGCAACCATTTACCATTCTTGCAGACCCAAGAGCAGAAAGCACTCTTGCTGATATGAAAAAGCAGTTTATTTTTGTGAAAGATGTAAATAAAACCATGGACGATGCGCACAAATCTATTAAGAAAATAAGAGCGGTTAACAAACAGTTGAATGCATTTCAAAAGCAATATGCAGCTGATGACAATGTGAAAGAATTGGTTGAAAAAGCGAAAGTCCTAGAGGAACAATTGTCTAATATTGAAAAAGAATTGTATCAAACCAAAAATAGAAGCGGACAAGACCCTTTAAACTTTCCGATTAAGTTGACTAATAAATTAGGACATCTAAATTCATTGGTAAGTATGGGTGATTTTGCGCCAACAGAACAAGATATTGCAGTTAAGAATGAATTATCAGGAAAAATAAAAAAGCAACTCGATGCTTTTAATACTATTTTGAATGATGAGGTAAAAGCTTTTAATTTGGCATTCAATGCAAAACAGTTAAACTATTTATTTGTTGAAGATTAATGGAATACTATAATTATATAAAATCCCTACACCTAATTTTTGTCATCACATGGTTCGCTGGCTTATTTTACATTCCAAGATTGTTTGTATATCAAATTGAAGCCTTTCATAAGCCATCGCCAGACAAGGAAATTTTAGGGAAACAGTTAAAGCTAATGTCTAAACGCTTATGGTTTATTATCACATGGCCATCTGCAATTTTAGCTACACTATTTGCAATATGGTTAATGGTTTTAATGCCAAGTTGGTTTCAGCAATCTTGGATGCTTGTTAAATTGGCTTTTGTACTGTTGCTGTTTATTTACCACTATAAAACACATATCTATTACAAACAACTTCAGAAAGATGAAGTAAAAGTGACATCAAGTTTTATGCGTATTTGGAACGAAGGAGCAACATTTATTTTATTTGCAGTTGTATTTCTCGTGATATTAAAAAGTTCTATAAACTGGATTTTTGGAGTCATTGGTATAATTGTACTAGGTATTTTAATTATGTTAGGCTTTAAACTTTATAAAAATATTCGCTCTAAAAATCCAGAAGCCTAGTTGGCTTGATTATTGCGATAATTAAAACTTAAAATATAGAACTAAAAGACACCCGATTTCTTGGGTATTTCAATGAAAATTAAAAGACTGTCCTTAAGAGCAAGAATATTTGTGGCGATGATACTATTAGTGTTGTTAGCATCAATATTAATTGCTGCAGTTACCATTTATCAGTACAAGGAAGAAGCGAAAGACTATCATAGAGAACGATTAGAAAGAAAAGAGAAGGCGATACGTCGTAGTATTAATTTTGCAATTAGAAAAACCACTTATCCAGTAACGACAGAGAATATTCCGCTCATTTTTAAAGAAGAAATTTTTGATATTGATGCGATTCATAATCTACAAATTAATATTTACGACCTAGAAGGCCAATTGCTTATCAGCTCAAAAAGAACCATTAGAAGAGACACTACGGAGCGATGTTTAGATGCGGAAATTTTAAATAAATTATCGAACACCATAGAGCATCGCTATGTCTTAAAAAATCAAGAAAACGGCCAAACATTTCAATCGTCTTATACTTATATCACTGACGCAAAATTTAAAAATCTAGCAATCCTAAATTTACCTTATTTAGAGAATGATGATTTTTTAAATAAAGAGCTTAATGAGTTTTTATTACGTTTAGGTTATGCCTATTTGGCAATGATTGTAGCTGCAATTGTGTTTGCATATTTTATTTCAAAATACATCACAAAATCCCTTAAAACGATTAGTGATAAGATGAATGAAATTAGACTAGAAAAACGCAACAAAAAAATTCAAATAGAATCCTCAAGTGAAGAAATAGAAACTCTAGTCAATTCATACAACAGTATGATTGACGAATTAGAAGATAGTGCAGTCAAATTAGCAACTAATGAGCGTGAGCAAGCTTGGCGAGAAATGGCAAAACAAGTGGCGCACGAGATTAAAAACCCGTTAACACCAATGCGATTAAGTGTGCAGAGTTTTCAAAGAAAATTTAATCCCAAAGATGAAAATATTCATCAAAAAGTAGAAGAATATAGTAATACACTAATTCAGCAAATAGATACTATGAGCTCAATAGCTTCGGCTTTTTCTAATTTCGCTAAGATGCCAGCTCAAAAGAAAGAAGTATTAAATGTGGTGCATATTGTAAAGTTAGCACTAGATATTTTTAACGAACATTATATTACGTTTTACCCAGAAGAAGAAGAAATCATTGCCAAGTTTGATAGAACACAACTTATTAGGGTGGTCACCAACTTAGTTAAAAACGGGATTCAATCGATACCTGATGATTCTGAAAACCCAAAAATAGAAGTTCGAGTTTTTAGCGAAGGAGATACTGTGAATATTACTGTAGAAGATAATGGTTCTGGTATTTCTGAAGACAATAAGGCTAAAGTATTCGAGCCAAAATTTACAACTAAAACTAGTGGTATGGGATTAGGTTTAGCGATGGTAAAAAAGATTGTGGAAACTTATAACGGAAGTATTACCTTTACATCTCAGCAAGAAATAGGAACCACTTTTACGGTTGCTTTTCCTAAGGAATAGAATTCCTGCGTAGGCAGAATTCTCATAATAAATAAACAAAAACTATAGTTTAAGGATAACAATTCACAAAAGTGTTTTAAACTATATAACAATAGGATTCCCACTTTTGTGGGAATAAAACAAAGTTTTTTATGAACTACGAAAACATACTATCAGAATTCTCAAACGGAATAACAACAATCACTATCAACAGACCAAAAAAATTAAATGCGTTAAATAAAGACACCATTCAAGAATTACATGATGCATTTGATGCTGCTAATAAAGACAGCAACACCAAAGTAATCATTATTACAGGTAGTGGAGAAAAAGCCTTTGTAGCTGGTGCAGACATTAGTGAATTTGCTAATTTTAACGTTAATGAAGGCGGAAAATTAGCAGCTCAAGGTCAAGCTTTGTTGTTCGATTTTGTTGAAAACTTAAGCACACCAGTTATAGCAGCAGTTAATGGTTTTGCCCTTGGTGGCGGACTAGAGTTGGCTATGGCTTGTCATTTTAGAGTAGCCAGTAGCAATACAAAAATGGGATTGCCAGAAACTTCATTGGGTGTTATTCCTGGTTATGGTGGCACACAACGTTTACCACAATTAGTTGGTAAAGGTAGAGCTATGGAACTAGTAATGACAGCTGGTATGATTGATGCTAATCAAGCTTTAAGTTATGGTTTGGTAAACCATGTCGTTGAGCAAGAAGAATTGTTACCGCTTTGCGAGAAGATAGCAAGTAAGATTATGCGTAATTCTTCTGTTGCCATTGGTAAAGCGATAAAAGCGATTAATGCTAATTATAAAGACGGTAAAGATGGCTACAAAGTAGAGATCAAACAATTTGGAAAATGTTTTGGCACTGAAGATTTCGTTGAAGGGACGACGGCTTTTTTAGAGAAGCGTAAGGCTGATTTTCCTGGTAAATAAAATAGGATAAAAATTTTAGACAGATTTGCCTAAAATTATTTAAAGAAAATAAATTCAGTAAATATTTAATTTGTTATTGGCTAAATAATCTTTATAGTCATTGGAATTTTAATTGCGCTTCAAATAAACGATTCGAAGACATAAGAAATTTAATTGATGCAAAGTTGCTAACTGAAAAATAACAAAACTCTTCCTACACAATTTACTAATAACTAAATTTCTTACAATTATACAGTTAAGCCTTTGGTTTTTTTTTATTACGAATTATATTTGCACCTCAATTAAAACGATTTAATATTATGAAACTAAAATTTTATCTCTTTATCTTTCTTTTTTTTGTTACTATAACTAGCTGTAACGACTCTACTTCAGATGAGTTCGATGAAGCTAATCCCGATGCTGTAGCAAGATATATAGAAACCATTAACATAGTATCTGCACAAGATTCTGAGGAGAATACTACAATTACCGTTAATTATGATGCTAATAATAGAGTATCAAATGTTACAGATGGTGAAGAGAGCAGCATTTTTGTTTATAATAATAATGAACTAAGTAACATTAGCGGTCAAGGAGATAATTTAAACATAGAAGAATTATATGAATCTCCTTATAACGCTTTTGAAACAGGTGAAGTTACTGAATACGATAATAATGGTAATCCAATAATGATAACATTCTTAGAGTATGAATACGATTATATGAATAACGTTGAGGTCGAAGTTGAATATACCGCTGAAATTTCTTATGATGCTAATCCTAACCCATACTTCTATACTTTAGATGCGGCAGGTGTAATCGATGTTTTAGATAATGTCGATTTAAATTTAACAATGAACGCCTCTAGTACAGAGGTTGTGCAAGCTCGATTATTATTTCCATTAAATAACATTACTAGTATTACATATAGAGATGATAGCGATAGTGTGATTTTTAATATAGATGCAGATTACGTTTATAACAGTGTTAACTATCCTGTTTCTGGAACTGTAACTGCAATTAGCTATGGTGAGGACTTTAATGGACAACCAGAAAATGAAACAAATATTTATTCTGCTAACTATACTTATAGAAACTAAGTATTAACTTAAAAAATAAAAAAAGTATGATTTTGAAATATTCAAAATCATACTTGTTTTATTTTTTCCCTTCCCACTCAGCATAAAACTGTTTCAGAAAGTCTTCCATATACTTATGTCGTTCTAAGGCAATTCGTTTACCAGATTTTGTGTTCATCAGGTCTTTTAGCAGCAACAATTTCTCATAAAAATGATTAATTGTTGGAGCCTCAGCAGCTTTGTATTCTGCTTTAGTCATACTTAAGTTTGGGTTAATTTTAGGATTATAGAGTGCTCTATTTTTAAAGCCACCATAATTAAAACAGCGCGCAATTCCAATAGCTCCAATAGCATCTAATCGGTCTGCATCTTGTACTACTTCCATTTCTTTAGATGTAAAATTTGAATCTATATCAAAGGAATTTTTGAAGGACAAGTTTTCGATAATCTGAGTGACATGCTCAATAATCTCACTGTCTATATCATGTTTTAATAGAAATTCACTAGCGACTCTTGGACCAATAGTTTCATCACCATTATGAAATTTAGGATCTGCAATATCATGTAATAATGCAGCTAAAGAAACGACTTTAATATTAACTGCTTCGTGTTTAGCTATTAATAAGGTGTTTTTGTACACACGTTCTATATGAAACCAATCATGGCCACCTTCTGCTCCTAGAAGTTTAGATTTTACAAAAGCCTTGGTAGCTTCAATAATGTCAATCGTTTCCATAATATCCTTTAAGCAGGATCAACCCATTTAAATTGAAAGGAATTTTCGGGTATTTTAATACGTTCAGATAGGCGATACATCCTTGGTGGTAATTTCATTAAATAATCTCTGGCTTTCTCAGCTTCTTCATTTAAACCAGATATATTGCCTATTTCCCAACGATCAATAAGTTTTTGTAGAATATCTACATAATCGGTAGATGTATAAACACCAATACGTTGTGCTGTGTTAGAAAATTCTTCGAAAGCTGTACCGATCTTATCTCCAGATTCTCTAAGAAAATGTGCTGGCATGGCAATTTTGCGTTTCATCATATCATGAAAAGCCATCATCATTTGACTTGGATCTACAGCAAAAATACGCTCAACAAACTCAGAATAAGCGTGATGGTGACGCATTTCATCACCTGAAATAATTCTACACATCTTAGCGAGTTGTTTATTCCCTTTTTGCTTAGCAATTTTGGCTACACGATTGTGTGAAACATAAGTTGCTAATTCCTGAAAGCTTGTATAAACAAAGTTTTTATAAGGATCTCTATCTGTGCCAATATCAAAACCATCGTTAATTAAATATTGTGTGGTCTTTTCGATTTCTTTCATGTTAACACGTCCAGAAAGATACAGGTATTTATTAAGCACATCTCCATGGCGGTTTTCTTCACCTGTCCACTGTCGTATCCATTTAGCCCAACCGTTACCTTCTACTTGGTCTATACCTTCAACATCCATAAGCCAAGATTCGTAACTCGGTAAAGCTTCTTCGGTAATCATATCACCAACTAAAACCACCCAAAAATCGTATGGTAAATCTTTAGAGAGCTCTCTTATTTCCCTAACGTCATCATAAAACGACTCTTTGGTAGAGTCTGGTAAAAAATCTGTAGGTTGCCAAATATTTTCAACAGGAATTAAATATTTTTCGATAAGAGATTCTACATCTTTTTCAAGATGTTGCATCACTTCTAATCGGATGTTTTTTAACGACATATTGATGGGATTATGATGGTTAGTTCTGAATTGATTCTACAATTGTTTTTTCAACTTGAAGAATTAATTCAGTCTTATCCGTAAAGTTAGCAATTTCTAGGGGCTTATGCACCGTAAATTTTATATGATTTCCAATTCCCATAGGAAATTTACCGTACCTCAACATCTTCCAAGAATTGTTTACCGTTATTGGAACAATCAATGCAGAAGGTGCTTTTTTTATTAGAATTTCGAGTCCTTTGGTCCTAAAAGGTCTTGGTGCACCATCCTTACTGCGAGTTCCCTCTGGAAAAATTACTGCTGCACGATTAGTAGATTCAATATATTCACCAAATTTCATCATAGCAGGCAAGGCTTGACGAGGATTTTTGCGATCTATTAAAACCGAACCTCCATGGCGTAAATTATGTGAGACACTCGGTATTCCTTTACCCAATTCCTTCTTAGCAACAAACTTAACATGGTGTTTGCGCATATACCACATTATTGGAGAAATGTCGTACATACTTTGGTGGTTAGAAATTATGAGTAGTGGTTTGTTGGCAGAAATTTGATGCAGATTTTTAAATGTAAACCTTGTGCCTAAAATATTAAGACATCGCATTAAACAAAACTGCATGGCATCAACACTTTTCTTGTGAGCTTGGTAACCCAAAACATTAAGAGCAAACCATTGTATAGGGTGAAAAAGGACTAAGGTTAATCCAAAGCAAATAAGATAAAGGACTGTTAGTGGGTAAGCTAATATTTTTTGCATGGCATAAAATTAAAAAACCACAATTAAAATCGTGGTCTTTTATTTAAAAACTTCTGTCATTGCGATGTTGACTTTTTGTCAACAGGGGCAATCTGTTTACTTAGAGAGATTACCACGTCATTTCATTCCTCGTAATGACGAATATTAACAATGCTCGTTATAAGCATCCATTAGATTCTCTGAAATTAATTCTGCCGGACGACCTTCAATATGGTGACGCTCTAGCATGTGTACTAATTCTCCGTCTTTAAATAAAGCTATGCATGGCGAACTTGGAGGAAAAGGAACCATATGTGCTCTTGCTGCATCAACAGCGTCTTTATCAACACCTGCGAAAACTGTGACGATATGGTTTGGACGCTTGGCGTTTTCTAAACTCATTCTAGCTCCAGGTCTAGCATTTGCTGCCGCACAACCACAAACCGAATTTATAACCACTAAAGTTGTTCCTTCTTTTGCAATGGCATTATCTACAGCTTCTGTTGTATGTAATTCTTCAAAACCTACCTTGGTTAAATCCTCACGCATTGGTTTTACTAATTCTGCTGGGTACATATTTTTGTATTTTAATTAATCTAAATTGAATTGCAAAGATAATGAAAAATAGTCCGTACTAAGGTCTATTAAGTTGGTAGTTTTAATGATACTATTTTAGTTTTCTATAGTTTGAATTGAAAAAAAATGAACGCTATTTACTAACATATAGTATATTTACTTGGGGAATTATAAAGGTCATGTTTTTGACCTCGTGAATCTGCTTAGAGTCTATATGAAATAAGAATGTTTGGGTTTGGAAGATTTATACATTCATAAAATTTAAAATATAATATGAGTTTTGCAAAATGGATTGGTGGTGCGATAGGTTGGTCTTTTGGTGGTCCAATCGGAGCTATAATTGGGTTGGCTCTTGGGAGTTTTGTCGATAATTTAGCTGGCAATAGCACTCCTTTATTAGATGAACAACAAACAAGACGACGACACAATCCTTATCGTACAGTACCAAATTATAATGGCCGTAAATCACAACCATCGCGATCACAAACCCAATCTGGAGATTTTGAAGTTAGCTTATTAATACTTGCTTCTATAATTATAAAAGCTGACGGTAAACAAGATCAACGCGAACTCGATTTTGTACGTCAACAGTTCACCAATATGTATGGCAAGCAACGGGCTAATAAAGCTTTTGAATTGTTTAAGCGTATCACCAAACAAAACATATCTACAAGACAAGTTTGTTTGCAGATTAAGCAAATGATGGATCATGCATCACGTTTGCAATTGCTTCACTTTTTATTTGGAATTGCTAAAGCAGATGGACAAGTTACTGAAGATGAAATACGACAAATTTATACTATGTCTGGTTATTTAGGTATTAGTAATAAAGACTATGAAAGCATTAAAGCGATGTTCTATAACAGTACAAATAATGCTTATAAAGTCTTAGAAATTGATAAATCAGTATCTGATGGTGAGGTTAAAAAAGCATATAGGCATATGGCCAAAAAATACCATCCAGACAGAGTTGGGCATTTAGGAAAAGAACATCAAGAAGGTGCTGAAGCGAAGTTTAGACAGGTACAGGAAGCTTATGAGCATATTCAGAAGGAGCGTGGGTTTAAGTAGAGTATTCAGTTTATAATTGCAGTAGATGGTCACAGTTTACATTTGCTTACTGATGCGATAGGCCTAATATTAAAAAACTCAAAAAAATTCCCAAAACAAGATTTACTCTTATCTAATGCCCAGACGTTATCCAATGATAAATGGCTTATTTCTGTTGGTGATTTAAAGTTGAATAAAACTTTTAATTGAGATTCTTCGCTGCGCTCTGAATGACATAACGTAAAGCTTATGTCATTCAAAAGGAACAGAGTGACTGAAGAATCTAACCTCTAAACAAAAAGAAATCATCCTTCATGTCTTCTATTTGCGCATCTTCATTGGTGATAATGTAATTGATGGCTTTAGATGTAAATTCATCTCCTTTTTTTGTCAATGAAACGATATTATTTTTAATATGAATCATATTATTTTTTTGAGCTAAATCTAACACGCTTTTTGAGCGTACCTTTTGCCAATTAATATGTTCGTTTAAGTGTTTTACATGACGTTCTGTTTCTTCGTCATGATTCTTTAAGTGCAATAAAAATGTGAGTAAAGAGACTTCAATACGTTGTTGTCGTTCTCTATAAGTTACCGCAATAATACCTTTTGTTGGAGCAAATAAATAAACTAATAAAAATACTAATCCAAGAATTGTTGTGATAGAACCTGCAATTGAAGTATCCAGCCAATGCGCAACCCAATAACCGAAAATGGCGCTTAAAATTCCAAAACTAATCGCTAATGCCAACATCTTCTTTAAATCTGTCGTCAACAAATAAGCAGCAGCAGCAGGTGCTATCATTAAAGCGACAACCAGAATAGCTCCAACTGCATCAAAAGCACCAACAGTAGTGATAGATGAAACAGACATTAATCCGTAATGAATAATCGCAGGCGAAAACCCTAAAGAAGCTGCAAGCCCTTTATCGAAAGTGCTAATTTTTAATTCTTTAAAGAATGTGATTAATAAGGTTATTGTAATTAACAGAATTGTTCCAATAATCCATAATGACTTTGGACCGACATCAGTTCCGCTAATAATTAACCTGTCAAATGGTGCGAAAGCCAATTCACCTAGTAGAACAGCATCTACATCTAAATGTACGTCATTAGCATTTTTGGCAATCATAATAACACCAATACTAAATAGAGCTGGAAAAACAAGGCCTATGGCTGTGTCTTCTTTAACTAATCCTGTTTTTTGAATATACTCAACTAAAATTACAGTAATAATCCCTGTTAATGCTGCTAATAAAATAAGTACAGGCGAATTTAAATCGTGAGTAATAAAGAAACCTACAACAATACCAGGTAAGATAGAATGACTAATGGCATCACTAATCATTGCCATTTTTCTAAGAACCAAAAAAGTCCCAGGAATAGCACAAGCAACTGCAACTAAACTTGCTATAAGCTGTATTTCTAATTGTGCGCTACTCATCGGTTTCGTTTTGTTGGCTATATAAATTCTTGGCAGTATTAAAACCTAGAGCGGTTAAACTCCACATAGTTCCTTTAAGAGTAACGAAGCCTTTATCGACTAATTTTTGAAGGGTACTTTTTGTATAGCCTTGAAAGTTGTTCAATATTTTAATAGTATGTGGGTGCGAAATATTTTCATGAGTTTCCGCAATATGATGCATAAAGGCTAAGGTTTTATGTAGTTCTAAATCGCGACGGTTTTTTATGAATCGAATTTGCTTAAATAATAATCCTCTGCTAGGTGAAAATATAAACGAAAAGATGACGAATACTGCTGCTACAAGTACGATCACTGGACCAGTAGATAAATTATTCTGGCTCGCACTAATTGCAGTTCCGATAACTCCCGAAAATGCACCAAATATAGCCGCTAAAAACACCATTACCGCTAAACTATTGGTCCATTGCCTAGCAGCAGCAGCAGGTGCTAAAAGCATCGCGCTCATTAAAACAACTCCTACTGTTTGTAATCCTAAAACAATAGCAAGGACGATAAAACTTGTTATAAGAATATCTATGGTTTTAGTATTAAACCCAAGCGTTTTGGTATAATCTACATCAAATAAGAGAATTTTAAATTCCTTCCAGAAAACGAGCATAACCAAAAGGCAAATCCCTGTTACAATAGCCATCATCCATACATCACTTTCTACTAAAGTAGCAGATTGTCCGAATAAATATTTATCTAAACCTGCTTGATTGGCATTAGGTTGCTTTTGGATAAAGGTTAATAATAACATTCCGAATCCAAAAAATAAAGACAGAATTAGACCAAGTGCTGTATCGGATTTTAAATGTGTTTTTGTAACAATGCCACGTATCCAAAAAGTTCCGATAAGTCCACTAACTAAGGCTCCAATGAGTAATGTGTTACTATCTTTTGTTCCTGTGATTAAAAAAGCTATAGCAATTCCTGGTAATGCAGCGTGCGAAATGGCGTCTCCGAGTAAACTTTGTTTTCTAAGTACTGCGAAACTACCAAGCATACCACAAACAGCTCCAAGAATTGCAGTTCCTAAAGTAATGGTTCTTAGCGTATAGTCTGTAAATACAAGTTTTATGTATTCTGTTATATCCATTTGTTATTCTGAATTTGTTTCAGAATCTGTTTGTTTTTTTCGTCATTGCGAGACTTTTTTAAGTCGTGGCAATCTGTTTGTTGGCAAACGGCATACATTATAAAGAGATTGCCTCGTCAATCGTGCCTCATTCCTCGCAATGACGTTAATTTTATGTTTTAGTTTTCATTAGTTTGAGTAAGTACTGCAAACTGAGACTGAATACTGCTTACTCTTGTATACTCACTTTATAATTAATACCATAAGTTTTAGTTAGGTTATCATCATTAAAGATATCCTTTACTGGTCCTGTGGCAATTTTTTTTACGTTTAAGAAAGTTACCCAATCAAAATATTCTGGTACGGTTTGTAAATCGTGATGGACTACAATAACTGTTTTACCAGCTTTTCTTAATTCTTTTAAAATATTGATAATTGCAATTTCTGTTGTAGCATCTACACCTTGAAAAGGTTCATCCATAAAATAAATGGACGCATTTTGCACCAACGCTCTTGCTAAAAATATACGTTGCTGTTGACCTCCCGAAAGCTGACTGATCTGCCTATTTTTAAAGGGAAGCATGCCTACTTTTTCAAGTGCTTCAAGTGCAGCTTTTTTTTCTTTTTGACCAGGTCGCTTTATCCAACCCAAACTCCCATAAGTACCCATCATTACAACATCTAATGCCGTTGTAGGAAAATCCCAATCTACACTTCCTTTTTGAGGTACATAAGCAACTAGTTGACGTTGCTTCTCATAAGATTTTCCATAAATACTAACACTACCAGCAATAGGTTTTAAAATACCTAAGATGGATTTTATGAGTGTTGATTTTCCAGCACCATTTGGTCCAACAATAGCCATTAATACTCCTTCGGGTATTTCTAAATCTATATCCCAAAGTACAGGTTTGTAGTTGTAAGCAACGGTTAAATCATCAATTTTTACAGCAATCTCTCCCATGTTAGTTTAATGCGCTTACTATAGTTTTTACATTGTATCTAAACATGCCTACGTAAGTTCCTTCTGGAGTACCTTCATTACCTAATGCATCAGAAAATAGCGTTCCACCAATTGAGACATCATGTCCTTTAGATTTTACTGCTTCTTGAAGTGCTTCAATCGTTCGTCTAGGAACAGAGCTTTCAACAAAAATTGCTTTGACTTTGTTTTCAATAATAAAGGCTGCTAATTTCTGAACGTCTTTTACACCAGCTTCGGTTGCGGTTGACAAACCTTGTAAACCAACGACTTTGAACTTATAAGCTTCGCCAAAATAATTAAAGGCATCGTGAGCAGTAACTAGTATTCTTTTTTCGGCAGGAAGCGCTTCAACTACACCTTTTACGTCCTCTTGAAGCTTATCCAGTTTTTTTAAATAAACAATCTCGTTAAGCTTATAAGTCTCGCTGTTATCAGGATCTTGCTCAGAAAGAACTTGTGCTACTTTTTTAGCAAATTGTTTAAAGTATGCGATATCAAACCATACGTGAGGATCAAAATTAGAGACAAAATAGTTAGAGCCGATTAAGTTTTTCTTATCGAGCTGACCTGCTAAGGCTATAGGCGTTTTAGTAGAACTCCCCATTTTTTCAAAAACCTCAACTAGCTTACCTTCTAAATGCAACCCATTATAAAATATGATATCTGCATTAACTAATTTTGAAACGTCTCCTTCACTAGCTTTATATAAATGTGGATCTACACCAGAGCCCATTAAACCTTGAATATTTATTACATCACCACCAATGTTTTTTACCAAATCAGTAATCATTGATGTTGTAGTGACGATGTTTAATTTTCCGTTGTCTTTGGGTTCGCTTTTACAGCTAAAAACTAATGTTATGACTAGTAATAATAGTGTTTTTTTCATATTTAAATTGTTTTTTTTAGTGCTCTGTAACTTAATCCTAATCCTAATAATAAATCTTGACCATCTGTAATACTTGTACCAGTATATATATCGAATTGTAAATCGTTAGAAGCTAAATAGGTGAAGCCTGCATCCCAATAATGATTGGCAGAATTGTCTTCTGGCAAATCACCATATAATTCGGTATAAAACCCAAATTTATCCGAAAGCCTATAACCATAGGCAATGGTATAAATTGCAGTAGTTTCAGGGGAACCATTTCCCCATTCGGCTCCAATATTATAACCTAAGCTAGATTTTTCGTTCAAGGTGTGTGACAGGGAGAATCTAAAGCCTACTCCCGTTGTTTCAGGTTTATAATCTGCTGAAGCACTAAATGCTGGAAACACATTACCAATAAGAGCAATTTCTGGCATTCCGTCTTTTTCTTCAGCAATATCAATTTTAACACTTAATAGCAAGGGGGAAAACCCACTTGTAACATTGTTTAATTTATTGCCATTTACTTTTGTTACTCCTTCTACAAAATCCCAACCTAAACGTAATTCGATATTGTCAAAAATTCCGTAGCGTACGAGCATAGTGTTATAGGTGAAGCTTTCTGATTTTATATTGTTTTTTTCATAAGACTCGTATAAACCACCTGTTTCTATTTGAAAAGCGCCTCTACCGACAGTTGAAGACGCTTCTGTTGCATCTGGCCTGTCCGTAACTATAGCTCCAGTATTTTCACTCTCTTGAGAAAAAGAAAATAGTAAACAAGCAAATAGTGTGATACTAAGTACTATAGACTTCTTAGTTAATAGCATTGACATAAATTAGGGTTGTAAAATTCTCGTTTAATAAAATTGTATTGTTCTCTACTGATAGTTCAGTCATTTTGTTCTTTTTGAATTGCTTTGATACTTTTACTTCGTGGCCATATTTTAATTTGTGATGTGCACAGAATTCAAAAAACTCTTTATCATCACTCATTAAGCGAGAAATGACGTATAGTTTTCCTTCTTCGGCATTTGAAAGTGAAATAGATGTATCTGTAGTTGTTATTTCTCCTTCTGCGTTAGGAATTGGGTCACCATGTGGATCAAATTTAGGGTGTCCTAAATAAGTGCTTATTTTGTTGGCTAATAAATCAGAGGTTTGATGCTCTAAAAGTTCTGCTTCTTTATGAATATCGTGAAGGGACATATCGAACATTTTAAACAAAAACGCCTCCCAAAGGCGGTGCTTTCTTACAATATTCAACGCCATTTTTATGCCTTTATCTGTAAGCTGTAGCTCTTGGTACTTTTGGTAATGCAATAAATTCTTTACAGCTAATTTTTTAGCCATATCAGTAGCTGCAGCATTAGAAATCCCAAGTTTTTTGGCAATATTACCAGGTTTGGTATTTTTAGCATCATGTGAGTTGTTATTGTAAATGGCTTTTACAAAATTTTCAATAGCGATTGACATTTCAGATAGCTTTAATTAATTTTTAAGTAAGCTTAAGTTTTTTTCAAAGGTAACTAAAATTATAACTTGAAACAAAATTTGTATCTAGTAATTAGAAAATTAGTTGAGGGATTTGGTTAGTCTTTACTCTGAATAAATGCCTTGATGACAAAAACCAAAAGAATCTCTATGCCTAAATAGAAAATACCGTATATAAGGTTTAAGTCAAAAATGGAAGTAAAAGCAATTACTGAAATTAAAAAGCCTATGCATAGAACTATGCTGTTGGTTAGGTCTTTTATAAAAGAGGTTTTATCTGATTTATAATCAAGGAAAAATGCGATTAGGATAATTATTAGCGACATCCGCAACCATCATCACTACCACAAGCTTTCGCGGATTTTTTCTTAGAGGACCATATAAACTTACGAACCAAAAAGAACAGAGCTAAAGCTAATGCTGAAAAGACTAATACGTTTTGAATAATTAAGTTCATTTATTTCAATATTTGAAAAGCTGCTAAAGCTACAAGATACGCAAAAGTACTCATAATTACTAGTTGATAGGTTGGCCATTTCCACGAGTTAGTTTCTCTTTTTACAATAGCCAATGTGCTCATACATTGCATTGCAAAAGCGTAGAAAAGTAACAGTGAAATCCCAGAGGCAAAATTAAATAAAGGCTTACCGGTTTTAACATCGACCTCTTTAGCCATTCTACTAGTGATTGTTTCTACTTTATCATTGCCTACACTATAAATTGTTGCTAAAGTACTCACAAAAACTTCGCGAGCTGCAAAAGAACTGACTATGGCAATCCCAATTTTCCAATCGTAACCTAACGGTCTAATGGCGGGTTCAATGGCATGTCCTGCAATACCAATAAAAGAATATTCTAGCTTATGCGATGCTATTTTTTGTTGTAGTTCGTCGTCAGTTAAGTTATCTAAAGCATATTGTTCTGTGACTATTGATTCAGCATTATTAAAATTCTCACTTGGGCCATAAGAGGCTAAAAACCATAGTACAATAGAAATCGCTAAAATGATTTTACCAGCGCCAAAGACGAAGAATTTTGTCTTTTCTAGCACAGTTAATGTTACATTTTTTAGCATTGGTAATTTGTAGTTTGGCATTTCTACGACAAAGAATGTTTTACTTTTTATTTTAAGAATTTTATTTAAAATCCAAGCAGAACCAACTGCAGCACCAAATCCTATAAGATAAAGTAGCATCAATGTTAAAGGCTGATATCCTAAGCCTAAAAAACGGCCTTCAGGAATAACCAATTCGATAATTATTAAGTAAACAGGTAAACGTGCAGAACATGTTGTAAATGGGGTTACCAAAATGGTAATCAAACGTTCTTTCCAGCTTTCAATATTACGCGTTGCCATAATTGCAGGTATAGCACAAGCTGCTCCCGAAATTAAGGGCACTACGCTTTTACCACTGAGTCCAAAACGACGCATAATTCTATCCATTAAAAATACGACGCGACTCATGTAACCGCTTTCTTCTAGAATAGCAATGAATAAAAATAAAAAGGCTATCTGTGGAATAAAAATCACAATACCACCAAGACCAGGAATAATACCTTCAGCAATTAAATCGGTAAATGCGCCTTGAGGCATAATATTTTTAGTCCATTCACTTAAATAGGCAAATGCACCATCAATAAATTCCATAGGTATTTGTGCCCAATCGTAAATGGCTTGAAAAATGGTTAGTAAAATCACAAAAAAGATGAGGTAACCCCAAACTTTGTGGGTTAAAATTCTATCTAGTTTTATGCGTAAATCTTTGGCTGTTTTAAGATCTATTGTTTGTCCTTTTTTAAGCGTATCGTTTATAAATTGATAGCGTTTTATTGTTTCTTTTTGTTGCAAACGTTTTAAATCTCCTTTTGCTTTTGTTTTAAAATTAGAGACTGCACTAATTGTCTTTCTGTCTGTTTTTCCGAAATTGACATCTTGAGTTATTACTAACCAAAGTTTATATAATAGCTGATTTGGAAATGTTTTTTTTAAATTATTAAAGTACTCTTCATCAATAGATGATGCATTTATACAAGGTTTTATGGATAAATCCTTATAATTTGTAATGAGCTCTTTAAGTTGATTTATGCCATTGTTTTTGCGAGTACTTATTAATGCAATTTTGGTTTTGAGTTGTTCTTCTAAATAATCAATGTCTAACGAAATGCCTTTATACTTCATTCTGTCAGACATATTAATAACCAAAATTGTTGGTATTTCTAAATCTTTTATTTGTGTGAATAATAATAAATTCCTTTTTAGATTTTCAACATCACTAACAACAACAGCTACATCAGGAAAATTTTTGTCATTTTTGTTAAGCAATAATTCGATGACAACATTTTCATCTAGCGAAGATGCATTTAAACTATAAGTTCCTGGTAAATCAATTATATGTGCTTTTACACCTCGTGGTAATTTACAAATCCCTTCTTTTTTTTCAACAGTAATACCAGGATAGTTTCCTACTTTTTGGTTAAGACCAGTAAGTGCATTAAAAACAGATGTTTTTCCGGTATTTGGGTTTCCTATTAAGGCAACATTAATCTGCTTACTCATTTACAGTCTCTATTAAAATGTGAATTGCAGTCTCTTTTCTAATTGCTAAATGAGAGCCGTTGATGTTTAAATACATTGGGTCTGCAAAAGGTGCGACTTGCACTAACTCAACAGAATTACCCGGCAAACAACCCATTTCTAGAAGTTTTAATGGAATATGAATAGAAGATACATCTGTAATAACACCTTGTTGCCCACGTTTTAATTCTGCTAATGTCAAGCTTATTCTTATTTAGATTGATTTTAAAGAAGCAAAAGTAAGAGAAAATTATTAGTGTAAAAAGAAAGGTAATACTTATTTGAAGGGTTTAACGATTTTTAAGAACCACCAAAAGATTTTAGAGTTTCAATATCCTCTAATAAGTGTTCTATATCCTCGGGTTTAGTACCGTCATAGAATCCTCTAATTTGTTGTTTATTATCGATGAGTATAAAATTTTCGGTATGAATCATGTCATATTCATCTCCAACTCCATCAGTCTTTACGGCTAAGTAACTTTTTCTAGCGAGTTCGTAAATCTGTTTCTTGTCTCCTGTAACTAAATTCCATTTACGGTCTATAACGCCTTTTTCTTTTGCATATTTTTTGAGTTGAGCTACACTGTCAATTTTAGGTGTTACAGAATGGGATAGTAACATAACATCATCATCATTAAGAATTTCTTTTTGTATTTGATACATATGATCTGTCATTATTGGGCAAATGGTTTGGCAAGTTGTAAAAAAGAAATCAGCAATGTAAATTTTGCCTTTATAGGTGTTTTGGGTTACAGTTTCACCATTTTGGTTTAATAAACTAAAATCAGCAATCTTATGATATTTTTGTTGGTATTGAATTGTACTGTCAACTAATTCTTCGCTCACCATTGCAGGCTGATAAATAGGCAAAGGTTTCTTAACGTTTAAAATATTGTATATAATGGCAATAATTATAAGGGAAAGGATTGAAAAGAAGATTCCGAAGTTTTTGTAACCTTTAAAAAACGAAAGGAAAGACATTTTATGAGTTTTAAAATTTTGTGATGCAAAGGTACGATTCGAGCTAAATTTTTTATGGTATTTTTAACACAAATATGAAGGTTTTACATAAGGATTTGTAAACCTGTGTTAAAAATAAATCGATTAGAAATGCAAATTTCTTCTAAGTGACTCTAAAACCTTATTTTTGCAAATCGAAATTTGAAAATGACTACATGGAATTTGTTATAAAAATATCTCAATTTTTACTCAGTTTATCTTTGCTTATTGTATTACATGAGCTTGGACACTTTATCCCAGCAAAACTTTTTAAAACTAAGGTTGAAAAATTTTATCTCTTTTTTGATGTAAAATATTCACTATTTAAAAAGAAAATAGGTGAGACTGTTTATGGTATTGGCTGGTTACCACTAGGTGGTTATGTAAAGATAGCCGGAATGATTGATGAGAGTATGGATAAAGAGCAAATGGCTCTACCTCCACAACCATGGGAATTTCGCTCTAAACCTGCTTGGCAACGTTTAATTATAATGCTTGGTGGTGTTACGGTTAATTTTATTTTAGCTTATTTCATTTACGTCGCTATGTCATTCACTTATGGAGACACAGACATTACTACTGAAAGTATAAAAGATGGCTATTGGATAGAGAACCAACTGCTTTTAGATGTTGGCTTTAAAACGGGTGATAAAATAATAGCCATTAATGACGAGAAGGTAAATACATATTATGAGGTAAGAAAAAATCTAATAAATGGCGAGAAGTACTCTATAATTAGAGATGGCATTAGTAAAGTGATTAATCTTCCCGAAGATTTTCTAGGTCAATTATCATCTGCAGAAAGAGAGAATGGTACGTTTCAATTAAGAATTCCATTTATGGTTGGTAGTTTACCAGACACATCAGTAAACGTGAATGCAGGCCTACAGAAAGGCGATATTTTACTAGCTGTTAATGGTAGTGATTTACGTTATTATGATCAATTTGAATCTAGAATGTCAGCCTATAAAAATCAATCTGTAAATGCCACATTTTTAAGAGGTGAAGAGAAAATAAATACAACATTAAAGATTGATACTAATGGGAAAGTCGGAGTTTTTCCTGCTACTCTTCCTTCAAGATTTGCTGAATTAGGCTATTACGATGTGATTCATAAGGATTACACTTTTTTAGAAAGTTTTGGTGGAGGTGTAGACAAGTTTAAGGGTCAGGTGTCTGGATATTTTGATCAATTAGCAAAAATATTTTCGCCAAGCACAGGAGCGTATAAAGGAGTAGGTGGTTTTAAGGCTATTTTCGATATTTTCCCTGCGGAATGGGTTTGGCAAGATTTCTGGGGTTTAACAGCTTTTTTATCTATTATGTTAGCGGTTTTAAATCTATTGCCAATTCCTGCATTAGATGGTGGCCATGTAGTGTTCTTGTTATTCGAAATGGTATCTGGTCGTAAGCCAAGCGAAAAATTCTTAGAGCGTGCCCAAATCGTAGGCTTCTTTATTTTAATTGCCTTAGTCTTATTTGCTAATGGGAATGATATTTTTAAAGCTATTACCAATTAATTTTTTTAATCGTAGCATAAAAATTAATATTTCATTTGGTAAGAATAGAAAAAATGATTTATATTTGCGCTCGCTAATGCGAAAAACAACCTTCCTCTTTAGCTCAGTTGGTTAGAGCATCTGACTGTTAATCAGAGGGTCCTTAGTTCGAGCCTAAGAAGAGGAGCATACAAAGCCATTACGAAAGTAGTGGCTTTTTTGTTTAAATTCATCTTATGAATCATTGTCGTTACATTCTACATTCTAAAAAACTAACACGCAATTATGTTAGTTATAGTTAGGATTTAGGCGCTCGTTTTATCTTTTATAAAAATTCAGAATCTAGGAAATTTACATACGATCAAAAGATTGGGAATTCTATTATAAAATTGATTGCATCAGCTAATCACAAGGTAGAGCAATTGAAGCTCACATTAAAAAAATGAAAAGCAGTATTTAAACCGAGAATCTTTTAAAAGATTCTGAGATTACAATTAAACACCAATATCCTCGTTCCAAAGTTCGGGACGGTTTTCTATAAACTCCGTCATCATAGAGATGCAACTTTGATCATTTAATACAACAACTTCGACACCATTAGCCCTTAAGTGTTCTTCAGCACCCAAAAACGTTTTATTTTCGCCTATTACTACTTTAGGAATACCATATAGCAAAATAGCACCTGTACACATTTGGCATGGTGAAAGCGTAGTGTAAATTACAGACTCCTTGTAAACTAATGCTGGTAGTCTGCCTGCATTTTCTAGAGCATCCATTTCGCCATGTAACACAACGCTACCATCCTGAATTCTTTTATTATGACCTTGTCCTAATATTTTTCCATTATGAACAAGTACACTGCCAATTGGAATACCACCTTCTTGTAACCCTTTTTTTGCCTCGTTGATAGCTATTTTTAAAAATTCATTGTGCATATAATATTTGTTTAGGGTTCTATACGATATTTTAGCTTTAACTGCGTTAGCATTTCAATAGTCATAACCTCTAAATTATAATTTTCTTTCCAGTTCCAATCTTTACGTGCTATGCTATCATCAATAGAAGATGGCCAGCTGTCTGCAATAGCTTGTCTAAAATCGGGTTTGTATGTAATTGAAAATTCCGGAAGCTGTTTTTTAATACTTTCAGCAATTTCTTTAGGTGTAAAACTAATAGCAGCCAAATTATATGAAGACCTAATGGTTAGATGCTCAACAGGTGTTTGCATAAGCTCAGTAGTTGCTTTTATGGCATCCGCCATAAACATCATAGGTAGGCTTGTGTCCTTAGACAGAAAACATTCGTATGTTCCTATTTTTAGGGCTTCATGATAGATTTCTACAGCATAATCTGTAGTGCCTCCTCCTGGCATTGCTTTGTGGCTTATAATACCTGGATAACGCAAACTTCTTACATCTACACCATATTTGTTGTGATAATATTCGCACCAACGCTCACCAACTTGTTTGGTAATACCATAGACGGTTGTAGGCTCACAAATGGTATGTTGAGGTGTGTTTTCTCTTGGAGTTGTAGATCCAAATACGGCAATACTACTTGGCCAAAATATTTTTTTTATGACTCCATCTTTTGCTAGATTTAAGACATGAAATAGAGCATTTGTGTTTAAATCCCAAGCTTCCATCGGGTATTTTTCTCCAGTAGCACTTAGCAATGCAGCCATTAAATAAACCGTATCTATATTGTGGTTTTTACAGCAGTCTTTTATAGCGTTGAAGTTTTTGGCATCTATAATTTCAAAAGGACCCGAGTTAACTAAGTCTAAATTTCTTGTATTAATATCACTAGCAATGACGTTATTAACGCCATAAATTTCTCTTAGTTTAGTTGTAAGCTCTGTTCCAATTTGCCCACAAGCACCAATAATTAATATTTTTGAAGACATTGTTTAAAATTAAATTATCCTCAAAAATAGCAAGAATTTGGGTGCCTTAATATTAAAATT
>NZ_CAXBGB010000038.1:0-28218 GCF_963975125.1 uncultured Winogradskyella sp.
TATGTGTTACTTGCTCCTATTGTAACTTCAGAAGGTTCCATACCTACATAAGAAATTACTAAAATATCACCTTGATTGACCTTAATAGCATACTTGCCATCAAAATCTGTTTGTTGACCTCGAGCGGTCCCTTTTACAATTACACTAGCACCAGGAAGCGGTAAGCCGTCTGAAGCAGTTGTAACTGTACCTGTGACAGTTTTCTCTTCTTGTGCGAAAGAGAATTGCATCACGAACGCCATAAAAAGCGTTAATAACCATGTTAATTTTAATTTCATAAAACAATTATTTGAGTTAGTCTAGTTGCAAACATCTTAATTAAATATTAAATAAGCAAGTGTTTTTGCCAAAAAAATGTTAACACTTTCACTAATCTCTATACTAACCATCTAAATCATTATTTCAATGTTTTAGACATTTTACTCAATAAATAGATGTAAAAACTGTGAAAGGGTTGCGTTAAAATTTTAACTTTGTTCAAATTTTAACATTTTGACTCTTAAAATTCAATTTTCCTCCTTTGATTTAGAATGCGGCACAGATGAGGCTGGCAGAGGCTGTTTGGCTGGCCCTGTTACTGCAGCAGCCGTAATTTTACCGCTTTCGTTTAGTAATAGTCTATTAAACGACTCTAAACAACTTTCGGAAAAAAATAGAAATATTTTGAAACCGATTATTGAAACTGAAGCTACATCGTTTGCGTTTCAACACATTAATGAAACTGAAATTGATAGCATCAATATTCTAAATGCGTCCATAAAAGCGATGCATTGTTCTATCACAAAGCTAAAAATTACACCTAATTACATTATTGTAGATGGTAATAAGTTTAAATCTTATAGAAATATTCCGCATAAAACCATCATTAAAGGTGATAGTAAATTTTTAAGCATTGCAGCTGCATCTATTTTAGCTAAAACATATAGAGATTTATATATGGAGAAAATTCATAAAGAATTTCCTATGTATAACTGGAAACAAAATAAAGGCTATCCGACTAAAGAACATAGAGCTGCAATTAAAAAATATGGCATTACTAAATACCATAGAAAATCGTTTAGGTTATTACCAGAACAATACCGTTTAGATATATAATACCTACTTAACCTCAAAATGCGCCTATAATTCCGTCTCTTTTCCACACATATTTCAATATAAAAATAGAAACATAGCCATAGCTATGCTTATATTTTCTATTTCAAAAGAATAAAGAAAAATCAAATTATTAATACAACATTTTAAAATTAAAATAGGTGTAACTTTTTATATTTGTATTCTCAATATCATTTTTAATGAAGCGACTTGGTTTTTTATTGGTTTTATTTTCCTTTCTATTGGCTTGTAAGAAAGACTACAGCAAAATAAATCATCCATATAAATTTATCCCAAACGAAACCTCTGCTGTTATTCAGGTTAATGAATTAAACGACTTTATTAATAGTATTGAAAACCATGAGATCCTTTCTGGCATCTATAATAAGGAGTTAAAAAATGTTTCAAATGTTTTAAAAAACCTCAACACAACACAACAGGTTTTTATCGCTTTTACAGAATCAGCTCAAAACCAATCGGATTACTTAATCCTTACCAAGAATGACTCTGTACTGTTTGTGGTCGATTCTATTTCTAATTCTCTTTCAGAATCCTTGGTAGATTTCAAAATTGAAAAAACTCAAATAGATTCAATAATCGTATATCATAAAGTTATAGGAAATATATTTGCTGGCTCAAATAATCTTGAAGTTTTAAAAAAACTGAATCTAAAAAAAGAAAACACTGAGCTTAGTAAACTAATTGAAACTAGCGATAAAAAATCTGTGGCTTCAATCGTTTTTAAATCAGACTCGCCAGATTATTCAAAACTACTTTTTTTAAACTTTGGCAACAAACAGATTAATACCAACTACAGCATTTTAGATTTGAATTATACCAGTAAGAGTCTACAATATAATGGCATCCTATCTTCTAATGATTCTATTTTAGATTATCTAGACAGTTTTAAAAAAACGATTCCTCAAAAAACAAATACACCAAAGTTAGCACCTTATAATACGAGTTCATTGGTTAGCATTTCGTATGACGATTTTTCAGTATTCAACAAAAACCTAATTCAATTTAGAACACAAACACGAGATAGCACGACAACATTTTTAAATTTCACTAATGAAATTGCTTTAATAGACAATGCCGTTTTACTTTATACCTTAGATCCAAACTTAATTTTAGAATCTATTGAAGAAAAATCTAATATTGATACGTTTAGAGACATAGATATTTATCAATTTGGTGATCCACAATTTTTTAAATCACGGTTACTACCATATATAAGCTATGATAATTCTGAATTCTTTACGGTTTATAACAACTTTATCGTGTTTTCAAACTCTATAGAATCCATAAAATTTATACTTACTAATGCGCTCAATAATAATACACTAGCAAATTGGGATGCATTTAAGAGTATCAGTAAAAATTTAAGTGATGAGGCTTCTTTATTTATTTTCAAAAATTCTGATGGTTTATCCGAAATTTTAGAACAAGACATAAAAGGTTATAATGCTAACGCTGTTCAGTTTATATACGACGACAACTATGCTCATGTCAATGGAGTTATTCAAAAATTCAAAAAAAGAGCAACAACAAACTCAGTTACTGAAGCTTTTTCTATACAACTTGATGCAGAACTTCTTACCGCACCTCAAACACTAAAAAACCATGTGACCAAAGCGCATGATATTGCTGTACAGGACGTGAATAATGTCCTATACCTCATTTCAGATTCTGGTAATACGCTTTGGAAAAAACAACTACATGGCAAAATTCTTGGTGATATTAAGCAAATAGACATGTATAAAAATGGAAGGTTTCAAATCGCTTTTGCAACATCTAATCGGCTTTATATTTTAGATAGAAATGGCAATGATGTTTCTTCTTTTCCACTGAAATTTAATGATGTCATTACACAACCGCTTTCGGTTTTTGATTATGATAAAAGAAAGAACTATAGATTGCTAATAACGCAAAGTAAAAACCTTTTAATGTATAATGTTAAGGGTAAATCGGTCTCAGGGTTTAATTACAAAAATAATGGTTCGGATATTGCGTCTCAGCCAAAACATTTTAGAATAGGGAGTAAAGATTATATTGTCTTCGGAGCTGGTGAAACTTTAAAAATCTTAAATAGGCAAGGCAAAGTTCGAATTAATGTAAAAGATAAAATTCGTTTCTCTGATAAAAATATTTACTTATACCAAAATAAGTTTACTACTACAAATACACTTGGCCAACTAATACAAGTGGATACAAGAGGGAAATTGAACACTAAGAATTTAAACCTAACTGGCAAGCATTATATCGCAACTACTAGTAAAACTTTAGTTGCCTTAACTGAGAACAGACTTATTATTAAGTCTAGAACCGTAGATTTAGATTATGGTGACTATACGGCACCGAAAATCTTTTATATTAATGATAAAATCTATATAACTACAACAGATTTGCAATCTAAAAAAGTCTATCTTTTTGATAGCCAAGCTAAGTCTATTCCTAATTTTCCAGTTTTTGGAACTTCTACTGCAGAATTACAGAAGTTAGATAATGAGAATGGCTTAGAACTCATAGTAAAAAGTGATGCTAAAAGCATAGTGGTGTACAAATTGCATTGATTTTATCATCAATTATACATTTTATTTTTTAGTATCAATAGTTATTCTTAATTTTATACGACTATTAATCAATTACTTAAAACGAAACACCCATAGTATTAAAAAAATATTCTTTCGCTTTATTTCTTCAGTTTTCACAGCCCTAAGTGTAGATATATAAATGTGTAAATGAAGTATAAAATTTATGAAAATATAACGATAACCAAATCTAAAGTCCTCGAGTCTGAAAACGCCAAATTTATTTTGGCGTTTTCTTATTTTTAACCATACCGTTTTGTAGTATTGTAAACTCGAATTAAGACATTTCTACACTTATGATAAAAAGACATAAAGCCTCCATAAAAAGTTGTATTATTCATAAAGTTGGTAATAAATTTAATGGTACAAAAAACGCCTTTTCAGATGCCATTGTAGATTTTGATGAAGCAACTTACAACTTAATGCTACCTTATCTTTTAAAACCTTTTGTTAGCGTTTCAGAAAGCTATCGTTTTCATCATCATAGTGATGTTGGTCTCAATGAAATCAATACATACAGCGAACAATTATTTAAAGATGAAGTTGATTTTGTCGACATTTCAAAACATATCGTAACACATCTATTTGAACAAAGCAATTCTGCACAAATAAAAACAGGAGATGTGCTTATTTGCCATTTTGAAAACGTGCAATACGAAGACTATTTTACGGATGCTATTGGTGTTTTTAAAATTGAAAATAAAATAGATTTTTTTCAAACTTATTTAGAGCAAAATAGTTACGATATTTTAATACAAAAAGGCATACAAGCCAAGAGGGTTGATAAAGGTTGTTTAATCTTAAACACCTCCGATATGGAAGGTAAAATTGTCTTTAGTGTAGATAATAATACTTATGACACACAATATTGGATTAAAAGCTTTCTAAACATTAAATACCCAGATGATAGCAACCAACATACCAAGAATTGTATTGAGCTTTGTAGAGAGTTTTCTAAGGAAGTTTTACAACCTAATTTTGGCGGTCAAGAACAGAGTAATTTCTTAGCAAAAACGGTAGATTTTTTCAAGGAAAATGAGATTGTAAATATCGAAACCTTTAAAGAAGAAGTTTTTGATGAAGAAGACCATATTCAATTATTTGAAGACTATAAAAAAAGCTACGAATCTGACAATAAAGTCCTAATTAGAAACCAGTTTGATGTCTCAGAAATTGCTTTAAAAAAGCAAAAACAAAAGATTAAAACCGAAATAAAACTCGATACCAATATACAGATAAAACTAGATGTAGATACACCAGATGCAGCTGCAGAGTACCTAGAACGCGGCTACGATGAAGAAAAGAAAATGCACTTTTATAAAGTGTTTTTTAATGAAGAAACTTAGCTCTACTTTCTAAAAATTCTCAACTAATTTAGTTAACGTGTGCTGTTCCAATAATTATCGAGATTATTTCAGTAGCGATTAATAAAAAACATTGTGCGTCATTAAAATGAAAACTAGTTTAAGTATAATTCAGACTTATCTAACCACAACTGTAGTATATTGCATTTATAAATTATATTTATGAAATTAAACCTATTATCTTGTAATGCTCAGAGACCAGATAGAAGAGCGATAGCCAAATGTATTGCAGAAATTTCATCTAACATTGATGGATCATTGTCCAATGAACTTACAGATATTCTATTAGAAGGAGACCCTGTAGATATTGAGATGGAAGACAGAAACTCTGGTTCTGCTTTAAGAGCTTTGCGAAAACTAAATATAGACTACGAAATTATAGAATGAATCAAATTACTAACAAAAATTTTTCTTAAAATCTCATTTTACGATTTATTAAAATTGATGAGATTGAGATTTTAAGAATGGTTAGTTTTTCAAAAAACGAACGCATAACTTTCTGAAAATTTTCTACTAACTTCGTTTAAAGTTTTTTGTCAGCAGTTACGTAAACAAAACTTGAGAATACTTATAAGTGGCATTCGTACAGTCGGGTTACGGTTAAAAATTAAAAAAAGAGAATAGATATGGAATTATCAGTATTTGTAGAAATTAAAAAACCTATAGAAGATGTTTGGAAAGCTATTATAGATTTTAAAAATTGTTCAAACTATATTGAAAGTATTGTTAAACTTGAAATCATTGACGAGCCTAAAGACACTTTAATTGGGTTTAAATGGAAAGAAACTAGAGTGATGTTCGGTAAGGAAGCTGTAGAAACAATGTGGATTACAGACTATGCTGAAAATGAATATTATCAAACTAGAGCTGAGAGTCACGGATCTATATATAAATCACGAATATCAATAGAGCATGTAGGAGAAAACACGAAGTTAACAATGTCTTTTACTGCAGAAGCACAAACTTTCTTCGTTAAGGTATTCTCAAAATGTATGGGTTTCATGATAAAAGGTTCAATGAAAAAAGCCTTAATAAAAGATTTAAATGATATTAAAACCCATCTTGAGTCTAAATAAATAATATTAGAATTATGATAAAATCGCACATTTATCCAGGCGGACAAACCGTTAATTGCTATTTAAATATCAAGAATTGTGTTGAAGCAATTGAGTTTTACAAAAAAGCCTTTGGTGCAGTTGAAAAACTTCGTTTGGTAATGCCAGATGGGTCAATTGCACATGCTGAAATTATAATTGAAGGGACACTAATCATGATGGGTGAAGAAAATCCTGATTGGGGAACCCAAAGCCCATTGAGTTTAGGAGGGAGCCCTTTAACCTTGAGTATTTATGTTGAAGACGTGGATGCATCCTTCAAAAAAGCGATTGAAGCAGGTGCTACGATGGTTATGCCTCTGAAAGATGAATTTTATGGTGACAGAATTGGGCAAGTAGTAGATCCTTATGGTTACAAATGGGGAATCGCTACACATATCGAAGATGTTAGCCAAGAAGAAATGCAGACAAGAATGGATAAACTTTTTACAAAGGAATAAATAACTTCTGGCAACAATGTATATGCGGTATTAAAAAGACCGCTTATACCAACTGTTAAACGAACCTAGCCTCAAACAAAACTTCAAAATGCTTCAAAAGCTTTCGTTTTACATCAGCTTCATCAACATTTGTTACACTTAATTCGTTATTTAATGATGTCACTGCTTTTCCTCTAATACCACAAGGTATAATATTGTCAAAATAGCCTAAATTAGCATTTACGTTTAGCGCAAAACCATGCATTGTTACCCAACGGCTTGCTCTAACTCCCATAGCACAAATCTTGCGAGCAAATGGAGTGCCAACATCTAACCAAACACCTGTTTCACCAGGACTACGCACGGCTTTTAAACCATATTCACCTAAAGTTAAAATAATAATTTCTTCTAAAAAACGCAAGTACTTATGGATATCTGTAAAGAAGTTATCTAAATCCAAGATTGGATAACCTACTATTTGTCCAGGACCATGATAAGTGATATCTCCACCTCTATTAATTTTATAAAATGTAGCCCCTTTTTGTGTGAGTTGAGATTCGTTAAGAAGCAGATTAGACATATCTCCGCTTTTACCCAAAGTATAAACGTGAGGATGCTCTACAAAGAGAAAATGGTTATCGGTTTCTAAACCGGCTGCTTCCCTTCTATTTTTAATTTTAGTGTCTAAAATATCTTTAAAAAGCACTTCTTGGTAATCCCAAGTGGCTTTAAAATCTTTAGTCCCTAAATCTTGGAGTTTTATTGTTTTATTCATCTACAACTTCACATTTGCGTCTAATACCATTGAATTATTTAAGATATTCTACCCAATTCCTTTTGTAAGTCACTATTCTTCGATCTTTAGAAAACTCAGCTGAGCAATTCTCATTAAACACAATAGATTATGTATCGTTACAGCTAGTTAAAAACCAATAGCTATTAATAAAAAGACATTTTTTTTATTTGTGCCTTACTGAATCAGTAAAGCACAAAGATACAGAATTATCGGTCAGGATTATTCAAAATAACTAATGCGGCAATCACTCCTGGAACCCAACCAAAGAGCCATAATAAAAAGGTAATAAGAATAGAACCACAGCCTTTGTCTATAACCGCTAAAGGTGGACAAATAATGGAAAGTATAACACGCCAGATACTCATATTATCGTTTGATGATTTAATGTACAGATATGACGTAATTAGGTTGAATTTGTTACACTAATTTAACCTAAGTAGTTTCAAACTATTTTAAAATTATGTAGTTACGTTCTATGTGATTATGGATTTTAGCTTTTCACTATTATTTGTAGCTCAATATTCTTTTAGTTAATAGTTTGTTATATCTGGATTTGTTTCTCTAATTTTTCTAAATAGTGTAATTTTGCAATTCTAAAATAACAAGAATGCAACTTTCAGAACAAGAATTAGTACGACGCGAAAAGTTAGAAAAATTACGTGCTTTAGGGATTAATCCTTATCCAGCAGATTTATTTCCAGTAAACCATACTTCTAAACAGATTAAATCTAATTTTGAAGAAGGTAAACAGGTCATTATCGCAGGTCGTCTAATGGCTATAAATATCCAAGGAAAAGCTTCATTTGCTCAATTACAAGACAGCGAAGGTCGTATTCAGGTATATTTTAATAGAGATGAAATTTGTGTAGGAGAAGATAAATCGTTGTACAATGATGTTTTTAAAAAGTTACTAGATTTAGGAGATTTTGTTGGTATAGAAGGTACGTTATTCACAACTCAAGTAGGTGAAAAAACGGTTATGGTAAAAGATTTTAAATTGCTTAGTAAAGCATTAAAACCTTTACCTATACCAAAACAAAAAGACGGTAAAATTTACGATGCTTATACAGATCCCGAGTTGCGTTACCGTCAACGTTATGCAGATTTGGTTGTAAATCCACATGTTAAAGAAGTATTTATAAAACGTACAAAACTATTTAATGCTATGCGTCAGTTTTTTAATGATGCTGGTTATTTTGAAGTTGAAACACCTGTTCTACAGCCTATTCCTGGTGGAGCTGCGGCACGTCCATTTATAACACATCACAATAGTTTAGATATTCCATTATACATGCGAATTGCTAACGAATTATATCTTAAACGTTTAATCGTTGGTGGTTTTGATGGAGTATATGAGTTTTCTAAAAACTTCCGTAACGAAGGTATGGACAGAACTCACAACCCTGAGTTTACAGCCATGGAAATCTATGTGTCTTACAAAGATTACAATTGGATGATGGAATTCTGCGAACAACTACTAGAGCATTGCGCTAATGAAGTAAACGGAACTTCTGAAGCAATTTTTGGCGAGCATAAAATTAACTTTAAGGCACCTTATAAGCGTATTACAATGCGTGATTCTATTTTAGAATTTACAGGTTTTGATATTTATAATAAATCTGAAGACGAAATAAGAGTCGCTGCAAAACGGATGCACATTGAAGTGGATGAAACCATGGGTAAAGGCAAGCTGATTGATGAGATTTTTGGCGAAAAATGTGAAGGGAATTATATTCAACCAACATTCATTACAGACTATCCTAAAGAGATGAGTCCTCTATGTAAAGAGCATAGGGAAAACCCTGAATTAACTGAGCGTTTTGAGCTAATGGTTTGTGGTAAAGAAATTGCAAACGCTTATTCTGAGTTAAATGACCCAATAGACCAACGCGAGCGTTTTGAGCACCAATTAAAATTGGCTCAAAAAGGTGATGATGAAGCCACTGAGTTTATAGATCACGATTTTTTACGTGCTTTAGAATACGGAATGCCACCAACCTCTGGAATGGGAATTGGAATGGATAGGTTGATTATGTTTTTAACTAATAATCAGAGTATTCAAGAAGTATTATTCTTCCCACAGATGCGACCAGAAAGAAAGCAAGTTGAATTGAGTGATAATGAAAAAGCAATTTTTGAAGTTTTAAAACCACAACAACGTATGGACTTAAATGTTCTTAAATCACAATCTGGCTTAAGCAATAAAGGTTGGGATAAAGGCATTAAAGGCTTAGGAAAACATGGCTTAACTAAAGTTGAAAAGACTGATGACGGTTTGTTTGTAGAGGTGGCTTAAAATCTAATACATAGAAATTTTTAAAAGAGGGAATTATCGAATGATAATTCCCTCTTTTCAATTTAGTATGATCTTAAACCGATAAAAACTTGCGATTTAAATCAAAAATATTAATTTCACAACCAGCTATAAATCAGAAAAATTGCCCTAAAAGATGAAAAAATATTTTATTTTATGCCTTACTGCGCTATTTGCGTTTTCATGTGAAAATGATGATTCAGTTACTCCAATTGTTGAGTCTGCTGTTGTTGCAGAGTTTAAGACAAACTTGTCTGAATTAAATTTATTTACTGGAAATTTAAATGACCTAAATATTACTCCTCTAGCTTTTAAATACCAACTCAGCACCACATTATTTTCTGATTACGCCAATAAACAACGTATCATCGCGTTACCAGAGAATACAAGTATGCAGTTTAATGGTGATGGCTTGCCAATTTTCCCTAATAACACAGTTATAGCCAAAACATTCTATTACAACACAGATGAACGTGATTTATCTTTAGGAAAAACCATTATTGAAACTCGCGTACTTATTAAAATTAATGGAGATTGGGAAACCGGAGATTATAAGTGGAATTTAGAACAAACTGACGCCGTATTAGATCTCAATGGCAGTGAGTTACCTGTAACGTGGATTGATGCAGAAGGAGCTACTAATTCTACTACTTATAAAATTCCATCCAACACGGATTGCTTTACTTGTCATAGTACTTTTGATAATACAACGCCTATTGGCCCTAAACTTAGAACCATGAATTTTGAAATTAATGGTGTTAATCAGTTACAAGATTTTGTAAATAATCAGCAATTAAGTGGCCTACCTAACATTTCTTCAGTTGGAGACTTACCAAATTGGGAAAACACATCTCTACCATTAGAAACTAGAGCGAGAGCATATTTCGATATTAATTGTGCCCATTGCCATATTACAGGAGGCTTTTGTGATGACCAATCGACGTTAAATCTGGCTTATGAAACCCCTTTGAACGACAGTAATATTGTGCAAAGAAAAAATAGTATTCTCTTTAGAGTTTCAAATTACAATCCTGGTGTCAGTATGCCATTTATTGGTACAACTATGCTTCATGATGAAGGCGTAGGTTTAATCCAAGTTTATTTGGACACTCTTTAAGAATCACGTTAAAAAAATACTAAAATCAGTTTCAATTTTAAAAGATTCTTAACAGAATCCGTATTTTCATCAAAATTTAATAAAACCGACTATTTTGAAACAATTATCAATCAAGTTATTCCTTGTAATAACTGCATTTTTAGCTTTTTCGTGCTCTACTGCTAAAAAAGCGAGTAAATCCAAAAAAACTGACGCCACAGCAATGGCAAAACCAGCAGCGAAAAAATCTGGTAAAAATGACCCAAAACCTTATAAAGAAGTTATTACTAAAGACGCTAAAAGTGATGTAGGTCTGTTTACAGTTCATTCTTTAGATGACAAGTTCTTTTATGAGATACCAGACTCTCTATTTAATAGAGAAATGCTTATGGTTACTCGTATTTCTAAAACTGCCTCTGGACTAGGTTTTGGTGGCGGGAAGCAAAATACTCAAGTTTTACGTTGGGAGAAAAAAGGAAAAAAAGTGATATTACGAGTTGTTTCATACAACGTCGTTGCTGCAGACTCTCTTCCTGTTAACGAGGCCGTTCTTAACTCTAATTTCGAACCTGTTTTATATACATTCCCAATTAAAGCCTATAGCAAAGACTCTACAAGTACTGTAATTGATGCGACTCCTTTATTTGAAAAAGATGTAAAGTCTTTAGGCTTACCACAGTTTAGAAGAACACCTTACAAAGTATCACGATTAGAAAGTGATAAATCTTTTATTGAAAACATTAAAAGTTACCCGAGAAATATTGAAGCACGTCACGTAAAAACTTATGCTGCCGGACGTCCACCATCTAACTCTAGCACTGGAAGTATTTCTATAGAAATTAATAACTCTATGATTTTGTTACCAGACAATCTTATGAAACGTCGCTATTTTGATGAGCGGGTCGGGTGGTTTGCAAGAAGCCAAACAGATTACGGACAAGAAGACCAGAAAAGTAAATCTTTAACATTTTTAGACCGCTGGAGATTAGAAGTTAAAGATGAGGATATTGAAAAATTTAAACGTGGTGAATTAGTTGTACCGAAAAAACAAATTATTTATTACATAGACAGAGCTACTCCAGTTAAATGGAGAAAATACATTAAACAAGGTATCGAAGATTGGCAAGTGGCCTTTGAAGCCGCAGGTTTTAAAGAGGCTATTATTGCTAAAGATCCTCCAACTGTTGAAGAAGATCCGGAATGGAGCCCTGAAGATGTGCGTTATTCTGTAGTACGTTATTTAGCGTCACCAATCCCAAATGCTAATGGCCCTCACGTAAGTGACCCAAGAACTGGTGAGATTTTAGAAAGTGATATTAACTGGTACCATAATGTAATGTCCTTATTACGTGGATGGTTCTTTGTACAAACTGCGGCAATAAATCCAGAGGCTCAGAGTCCACAATTTAAAGATGAAGTTATGGGACGATTAATTCGTTTTGTATCTTCTCACGAAGTTGGTCACACACTAGGCTTACCTCATAACATGGGAAGTAGTGTTGCCTATCCTGTAGAAAAGTTACGTGATGCTGAGTTTACCAAAAAATTTGGTACTGCACCATCAATTATGGATTATGCTCGTTTTAATTACGTTGCACAACCTGGCGATGAAGGTGTTGCATTAATGCCAGATATTGGCGTGTATGACAAATATGCTATTGCTTGGGGTTACAAACCAATTTTAGACAAAACTTCAAAAGAAGAAAAGCCTGTTCTTAATCAATGGATTATGGACCATGCTGGAGATCCAATGTATCGTTTTGGGCACCAACAAGCTGGTGATGTCGTTGACCCTAGTTCTCAAACTGAAGATTTAGGTGACGATGCTATGTTAGCTAGTGACTATGGTATTAAAAACTTAAAGCGTATAGTACCTAACCTAATTGAGTGGACTACAGAAGCTGGTGAAGATTATGATGATTTACAAGAAATGTATGGTCATGTAATATCACAGTTTAACCGTTACATGGGACATGTTTCTAATAACATTGGTGGTGTTTACGAGCATTACAAAGCTGCTGACCAAGAGGGTGCAGTTTATACTGCTGTAGCTAAAGATCACCAAAAAGAGGCAATGGCGTTTATTCAAGAAAATTTATTTACTACACCAGAGTGGTTAATTAATAAAGATATTTTTGACCGTATAGAGTTTACTGGTTCTGTTGAGCGCGTTCGTGCGTTACAAGCAAGAACTATCAATAACATACTGAGTTTAGGAAAAATGCAACGTTTGACAGAAGCACATACTTATGATAGTAAAGCTTATGCTCTAATTGAAATGATGAGAGATCTACGTACAGGTGTTTGGAGTGAATTACGTAATGGAAAGAAAATAGATACGTACAGACGTAACTTACAGCGTGCACATATCGATAGATTGGCATACCTAATGACCGCTAAAAACCAAAGCGGAAGAACATTTAGCCCTTATGTTAAAGTGACTGCTGTTAATACAAGTCAGTCAGATATTAGAGCTGTTGTAAGAGCAGAATTAAAATCATTGAAAAGTTCTCTTAGAAATGCACGTGGTGGTGACGCGATGAGTAGAATACATATAGCTGATGCTATTGAGCGTATTAATGATATTTTAGATCCTAAATAATATAAACTACAACACCAATTAAAGAGGCTTCAGGTTAACCTGAAGCCTCTTTTTTTCTGAAGATAAATTATATTTAGTATCAATGAATGAGTTCAATCAAAAAGCTTTGTACTATTGTCATACACATCCTAATTTGTTTTTACAAAAGAAATGTAAAAGTTGCAAACGAGGTATGTGCCATACTTGTATATATAATAACGTAGATTATTGCCAAGATTGTTTATCTCAACAAAAACGGTTTAGCAGTAATTATAAAGACAAAAGAGAAATAAGTTCAACTTTAATTGCAACGCTAATTATAAGTACAATCATATCTATTTTGGTCTTTTACAACAAATATAATCTTCCTGATTATTCATTAACCGAGAGTCTTTTAATTATCTTTTTTGCAACCCTAACAGTTGTTAGTTGCTATTATATGCTAAGAGAAACTGATTTACTTAAAAGCGTTGGCAAAATCCCATTTATTGGTTTTAAATTATCAATATTTCTTTTAGTTTTAATTTTAGTAACAGGATTACCAATTTTATATATGATATTTAAGATTACTTTATTAATTAGGACAAATTATTTTAAACGCTGAAAAATAACATTTTCATAAGCCTCATAATTAATTAAATCATTATGACTACCACCTTCTATAGTTATAAATTTCAAATTATCTAAACCTAATTCCGAAAGTTTCTTACCTGAAGAATATGGAACGATACTATCATCAGTGCCATGGATAATTGTTATTGGGCATTTTGCTTTTGGTAAATATTGAAATGTTGGGAAATTATATTTTAAAAGTTGATTTACAGGAAACATTGGGAAGCGCTGCTTGGCGATGTCTAAAATACTGTAATAAGGTGTTTCTAAGATAAGTTGCCTTGGCTGATTTTTTGAAACTAAGTAAGAAGCAATTCCTGTTCCTAATGATCTTCCGTATAAGGTAATTTCTTTTTCAGAATAATGCTTTAAAAGATAGTCATAACAAAACTGAGCATCTTTATAAAAGGCTTGTTCACTTAATTTTCCAGTGCTTTTCCCATAGGTTCTATAATCCATAACTAAAACATCATATTGCATAGCTACAAAATATTCTGTGATTTTTCCCCATCGACTTAAGTCACCAGCATTGCCATGAAAATATAGTATTACACCTTTAGGATTATTCACTTTAAAATGGAGTGCGTTTATTGTAGCATTATCTTCCGTTTTAAGAAACAACTCTTCAAAAGGATAGTCAAACTGATATTGATAATTTTGCTCTAAAGTTGTTGGTAAAAACAATAATTTTTTTTGAAAAAAATAAAGTGCAGAACCTATCATAACGTATAAACCGAAAAGAACAATTACGAACTTTTTAAGCTTTCTTTTTAGTTTTTTTTGAACTGTGTATGACATTGATACTTGTGGTTTCTAAATCGATTGTTTTTGGTTGACTATTGAGTATATCATCTAACATTGTGTGATAGGATTCAAAATTATTTAAATTCTTGTGCCCACCTCCAATAACGGTATGCAACTTAGTGAGTTTTGGACTAACCTGAGATAACTTTACGCTCGATTTATAAGGAATTAACTTATCGTGAGTGCCATGAATAATATGAATGGGACATAGCACATATTTTAACCATTTGTAGGTTGGTAAAGGATATTTTAATAATAATGATAATGGCATAAATGGTGCGTAGCGTGCTGTTACTTTGGTTAAACTATAATAAGGCGCATCTAAAACCAGCATTTTCGGGTTATTCATTGATGCGAGCTTAGTCGCAAAACCAGAGCCTAATGAGCGACCGTAAAGAATAATTCGGTCTTCAGTGATTTGTTCCTTTAGTTTATTGTACACCAATTGCAAATCGCGTTTAATGGCTTTTTGAGAACGTTTACCTGTACTCTTTCCAAAACCACGATAATCTACCATCAACACATTATAACCATGTCTGGTAAAATCTACCGCAAACTTTCCCCAACCTTTAATGCTTTTAGAATTTCCTTTGAGATATAAAACAACACCTTTGCTTTCTCCTTTAGGAAAAAAACGTAAGCCATTAATTACAGCTCCATCTCTGGTTATTAGGTTATATTCTTTGGTTTTTTGATTTTCGTAATCGAACTGAAAATTCTTAGGTAGTTTTTCAGGCTTAAATAACATATAATCTTGCAGATAGTACAGTGCAATGCTAATTGCGATGTAAATAACTAAAATTAAAAGTATAGTTGAAACCCAGTACGACATGAAACTTATGTTTATTCTACAAGATAGGAAAATTAAATATTACGAATATTTCATAAAAACATCTGCAAATGAATCTTGATTTACAACTATATAATAAAATAAAGCACCTAGAAACCCATGCAATAGACCGAGTGCATAACAGTTTTCATCTTTTATATAACAATATGATACATTATATAGACTAGGTCAAAATTGTAATGATTACATATTAGCTTGTAAAAAAACTCATCCAAGTCAACCCAATTGAAGGTATTAAAATCAATATGGTAATAAATGAGTCGCTTTTTATTTTAAAAGCATTTTTGATATAGACCTTACAAGCAAATACTAATAAAATAGGCTGAGTTACTAAAAAGAGAATTGAAAATAATTCTTGTAAAACACCAATAATTACAAAATTTAATTTCAAATACACATTCTTTATATATAAAAACAAAAAGAATAAAGAAGTTAAAACACTTAAATAGAATATCACTCTATTTGAATTGGCAGTCTTGTCTTTCATAATAATTATAGTTAAGTGAATCTAATTTTAAAACCTCGCAGCAATAACAATAATCCACGAGGTTTTGGGTTACTAACTAACCGATCATCAAAACTAGTCTTCGTTTTCTTTAGTCTCAATTTCTTTATCGATATAAGCCACATCTCTAGTATTCTTTTGCACTGCAATTGCGGCGAAGAGACTTAGCGTAAACGACATTCCATAAAATCCTTTTTCACTTAATTCTAAATCGGCATTCCATAATCCTATAACTAATAAAACTATTGCAGCGATTGTGGTAACCCAACTAATCCCATAATACATCTCAGTGACTTGGATATCTTCTAACTTATCTCTAACTGCTTTTTGCACTGAGATAACTGAAAATAAACCAAACAGTAAAATTGTAAAGTAATAGCCCTTTTCATTGAGCTCCATTGTTGCATTCCAAAGCCCTACACAATAAGAGACCATACCTATGAGTAATGCTGTCCATGATGCGCCTATAAATGCAGGAGTCGGTTTATGGTTGTAGACTTTCTCTTCTTTATTATTTTTTTTTACTTTCTTTTCCTCTTTTAAAGACACTGTTGTTTGATAATTCATAATGTTTTGTTTTAATGATTACAGTGCAAATCTGCGATAGAAACCAATAATAACAAAATCAATTTTATCTGTAAACTGACGATATATTTTATAATATAATTTACGTATTTTAATAAATTAAGTAAATTTATACGTATTTTAATGACGACTAAATGATAGACATAAAATCTATAATCAATACGTTAAACTCCGAAGAACAACAAAAATTCGTGGCTTATCTGCATCAAAAAAACAAAAGAAAAGACGCAAAAAATATTCAATTATTTAAACTATTAGCTAAACCAGACAGCGACTCTAAAGTTATTTGTAAACAGCTGTACAAAACTAAAAAAAGTAATGCTTATCATGCTCTTAGAAAACGATTGTTTCAATCCTTAATTGACTTTACTGCAAATAAGAATCTAGAAAACGAGAATTCTATAGACATGCAGATTATTAAATATATTGTTGCTTCTCGCACGTATCTACTTCAAAAGAATTACGACATTGCCTATAAAATTTTAGACAAAGCAGAACACTTAGCGGACGAACATTTACTATTCCCAATTCTTAACGAAATATATCATACAAAAATTCAGTATGCATCAGATTACCCAAAAGTTAATCTAGACACTTTAATTTCTAAACAAAACGAGAACCAGAAAAAGCATCAGCTAGAAGACCAATTAAATATGATTTATGCCAAACTGAAGACTACTTTAAATGCTATCAATTATCAAGGCAAGGTTATCAACTTTGAAACTGAGCTTAACGAAATTCTTAAAGCTTCTAAAATAGAACTTAACAAATCGCTCTCATTTAAATCCTTATACCAAATTTTAGCTATTGCAAATATTTCTGCTTTAGTAACCACTAAATATTTTCAGATTGAAGATTTTGTACTTAAAAGCTATGATATTCTGAAAAGTAAAAAAGAAACTGACAAACAGTTGTATTACCAAATACAAACCGTTTACATAATTGCGAACACACTTTTTAGAAACAAAAAGTTTGAAACTTCTTTAATATACATCAAAGAGATGGAACAACTCATGCAACTTAAGAGACATGTGTATCAAAAAGAATTCATTCTAAAGAAAACATTAGTAGAAGCTTTAAATCTCAACTTCTTAAACCAACAAGTAGAAGCCATATCACTTATAGAAATCATAATTGTGAAGAAGCACAATGACCTCGAAACCTTATTAGACTTACATCTTACACTTTTAATGTTTTACTTTCAGAAAGAGAACTTTGTCAAAGCAAAATCAGTTTTATCAAAATTCTATCATACAGATCAATGGTATATTGAAAAAGCAGGAATCGATTGGGTGATTAAAAAAAATATCGCGGAACTATTACTCTATATAGAATTACAAGAAGATAACTTATTATACTCTAGATTAAAGAGTTTTAAACGTCGATACACAGATTACCTAAAGCAAATAGGGCAGATTCGCATTCTTAAATTCTTAAATTTTGCAGAACAGTATTACAAAAAGCCAGAACTTGTACTTACTAAAAATTTCAAAACTAAACTCGAGGCATCCTTTAAATGGACTACAGTAAAAGAAGAGGATATTTTTGTTATGACTTTTTATGCTTGGCTAAAAAATAAAATTGAACAAGGCAATCTATACAAAACCACTCTTAAGCTCATAGAAAAGCCATAACTGTTAAAATATGTGTTAAAAACAAATTCTTATTTAAACTTTACAAATCTACCTAAGTCTAACCTAGCATAACATAAAACAAATAAAAAATGAAGAAGTTACTAGTAATTGCCTTAGCACTTTTCACATTAAATGGTGTGGCACAAGAGAAAAAGGAAAAATCCACAGACCGTCATCACAAAATGGAATTAAGAGAAGAAATGACACCTAAGGATATCGCAGATTTAAAAACGAAAAAAATGACATTGCGATTAGACTTAACTGACGCACAACAGAAAAAAGTACACAAACTAATCTTTGAACAATCTAAAACAAATCAAAGTTTAAGAAAAGAACACAAAGCTGCTAATGGTGAAAAGAGGGGAAAACCTTCTAAAGATGAACGCCTAAAAATGCAAAATCACAAACTAGATCAATTGATTGCTATGAAACGAGAAATGAAGACGATTTTAACTCCAGAACAGTATGCTAAGTTCGAAAAAATGAAACCTAAAAAGCATAAGAGAAAAGGAAAAGGCGGTAAAAGAGCATAATTGAAATTCTTTTCACAAGAAAAAGTAGCGCTTAGACGCTACTTTTTCTTTTTTTTTGAATAAAATTGTTATTTTAGCATACGAATTAATTAAACTATCCATAATGAAAAAGGTAATTACACTATGTTTGTTCGCTTTTGCAATGATTTTGGGAACACAATCTGTAATGGCGCAATCTACAATTGAAATTAACGCTGAAGCAGCAGAAAAAACTGAAGCGCTAAGAAAGTATATAAAATTTGATAATGTACAGCGTGATAATATTTATATCGCTCTAAAAACTTATGGAGAACGCAATGCACGTCTCGACAATGAAACAACAAACCCTAAGGCTGTTGCAAAAATTGAAAAGAAATTAGATGATAAAATCAGAACGATTTTAACTGAAGAACAGTACGATCGTTATAAAACATTCTTAGAAGAATAGTTAAACAAACTAATAATTAAAGTCTCGCAAATTGCGAGACTTTTTTATTCATAAATCTTTTGCTATGTCTTCGACTGCCGCAATAGTTTCATTTAAATCTTGGTAGGTAAGTGCATCTGTAATAAACCAAGTTTCAAAAGCACTTGGAGCAATATAAATGCCTTTATTCAACATACCATGAAAGAACTTTTTAAAGGTCTCATTATTTCCTTTAGCTGCAGAATCAAAATCAACGACTGCATCTTCTGAGAAATGCACAGAAATCATGGATCCAATTCTATTAATAGTATGCGTCACTTTATTCTTATTTAAGGCATCAGCTATACCGTTATGAAGATATTTTGTCTTCTCCTCTAACCTATTCATTAAACCTTTGTCTGCCATAATAGACTTAAGCATAGCCAAGCCAGCTGCCATTGCTAGTGGATTTCCACTTAATGTTCCTGCTTGGTACACAGGTCCAAGTGGAGCTAAATGATTCATAATTTCATTTCTAGCTGCAAAGGCACCAACAGGTAAACCACCACCAACAACTTTTCCAAAACAAACAATATCTGCATTAACACCCATTAACTCTTGCACACCACCTTTAGCTAATCTAAAACCAGTCATTACCTCATCAAAAATCAATAAGATACCATTAGCATTACAAACAGCTCTTAATCCTTCGAGAAATCCATTTGCAGGAGGAATACAGCCCATATTACCAGCAACTGGCTCTACAATAATTGCAGCTATTTCATTGGCATTAGCTTCAACAAGCTCTTTTACATTTTCTATATCATTATATCTAGCCAACAAAGTATCTCTTGCTGTTCCTAGAGTAACACCTGGACTGTTAGGAGTTCCGAAGGTTATAGCTCCACTTCCAGCTGCTATTAAGAATGAATCACTATGACCATGATAGCAACCTGCAAACTTTATGATTTTGTCTTTTTTAGTAAATCCACGAGCTAATCTAATAGCACTCATACATGCCTCAGTACCAGAATTAACAAAACGGATTTTATCAATATTTGGCACCATAGAAACAGCTAACTCAGCAATTTCAGTTTCCAGAGCAGTTGGCATTCCGAAAGATGTTCCAGCTTTAGTTTTTTCAATTACAGCATCTACAACTGGCGGAAATGCATGACCAAGTAACATTGGTCCCCAAGAATTTATATAATCAATAAAGCGGTTTCCATCTTCATCATATACATAAGCGCCTTTTGCCGATTTAGCAAAAATTGGTGTTCCTCCAACAGCATTAAATGCTCTTACCGGAGAATTAACGCCTCCAGGAATAACGTCTTTCGCAGCTTTAAATAAAGCACTACTTCTTTGATATAACATATTTAATTAGGAATCATTAGTTCTTGACCTAATGCTAAATTATTAGTGGTCATATTATTTAAATCTTTTATAACTTCTACAGTTGTATTAAATCGTTTAGCAAGAGAATAAAGCGTATCTCCTTTTTCAACGATATATCTATAAACTCCATTATTTACACCAACTTGTTCATTAGACTTACCGCTTAACACTTCTTTATCATATTTATAGAGTTTGTAACGCTCAATTAAGCTAATAAGTTTTTGCGGATACTTTCTATCAGTAGCGTAACCTGCAGATTTTAGACCTTTTGCCCAACCTTTATAATCATTTGGCTTTAAATTAAAGAGTTTAGCATAGCGCTTACGACCTGTTAAAAACTCAGAATGATCTTCAAAAGAAGATTCTGCTTTTCTATATTTTCTAAAACATTCTTGAGAAGCATCATCATCGTGATAGATTTTTGCTCCTTTCCATCCATGACATTTAATTCCGAAATGGTTATTAGCTTCAACAGATAACCGGCCACGACCAGAACCAGATTCTAAAATACCTTGCGCCAAGGTAATACTTGCCGGAATTTTAGATTTACGCATTTCAGTCTTTGCAATCGTTACATATCTGGCAATATAATTATCGGTTGACGATGGTGGTTTTGTTTTAACCTCAATCCCTTCTGTGTCAGTTTTAGTCGTTTTTGTTTCCTCCTTTACATCAACAATCTCAATCTTACTACTATTATCCTTCTTCTTTGTCTCTACTCCTTTTTTTGAACCACAGCTAAAAGTTAATGCAACAATTACTAAAACTATATATCTATATTTTATTTTCATTCGTTTATTAAAGGTAAGTTTTTAAGCTTCAGTTTTAAATTCATACCAGCAACACCTTGCAAACCTCCAGTATGTATCGCCAATATTTTTGAGTTTTTTGGAAAAAATCCGTTTTCTATTAAATCAATTATCCCAAACATCATTTTCCCTGTATAAATTGGGTCTAAAGGAATATCATAATCATTCTTAAATGTATTGATAAACGCAATCAATTCTGGTTTTATTTTTCCATAACCACCAAAATGATAATCAGTAACCAATTTCCAATTCTCATGTTTGGCAAATTTACGAATATCTTGCTTTAAAAAGTCACCTTTTAAAGCAGGAAAACCTAATATTCTTTGATGCTCTTTTGCTGTGTTAATTAAGCCAGATATGGTTCCTCCTGTTCCTACACATGTACATATATAATCAAATTGATTGTCTGTGCTATTTAAAATTTCCTCGCAACCCTTAATCGCTAATTCGTTTGTACCACCTTCCGGAATTAAATAGAATTCACCAAACTTAGTTTTTAGAGATTCATTAAAGTCTAGACTAGATTTACTTCTATAACCTTCTCGAGAAACAAATAAAAACTGCATTCCACAAGACTTGGCAAAACTCAAAGTAGGATTACTATCAACTTTATCTTCTAATTCTTCACCTCTAATAATACCAATAGTCTTAAACCCTCCTTCCTTACCTGCAAATGCGGTTGCGGCTATATGGTTTGAAAATGCTCCACCAAAAGTTAAAAGTGCTTTCTTATTTAAGCGTTTAGCTTCAAGAATATTGTATTTAAGCTTTCGATATTTATTACCAGAAATAAAAGGATGAATTAAATCTTCACGCTTTATATAAAGCTGAATATCATTTTTATTTCGTAAAGAAATCTGTTGAATTAAAGACGTTTTTAAAGTATCCATTGAGCCTTCAAAAATAATGTATAAAATTCCAAAATGAGCGTTTTTGTAAAAACTCTAGATTCCATTCATTAGAGTAGGCTTCACGTTCAAAAGAAATACTTCTATAAGCTATTTTCCAGTTTTTATATTGAACTAATCGAACTAAAAATTCAAAACCATAAATGATAAAGAAAGGGATAATTAGAAGTTCTATTTGTTGTTTTAGGTGAATTTTTTCATGATTTACTAAAACAGTATTCCCTTTTAAAGTTTTGTACTTTAAAAACATAAAAGGAAAAATGGTAATCCCAGCATAACCTCTTGGAACCATATATTTTGAAATTAATATCATGTTTTATTCGTTTCAAAAATCAATCCAATTTACATTATCTTTGTTATACCAAATGAATTTTAAAAGTATTGAAAGTAAATTTGGAGTATGTTTTCTTTAGATCAAATTGAAAATATAAGCATAGCATTAGTTACGATTCTATTTTATATTGAAATATAAAGGAAATAGAAACGAATTTAACCTATCATTTTGAAGTTTATTTGGTATTAACTATGAAGAAATACGTCCCAATTGAAAAAGGCGATTATTATTTAACACCCGAAGGCTACCGATGTTTCACCGAACAATATCACTTAAAACGTGGTTATTGTTGTGAAAGTGGATGCAGACATTGTCCTTACAACTTTGATAAAAATACTTTAAAAAAAAAGTAATGCAAGCAACATCATTATCGTTTAAAGACCAAATATTAGAAGGTATACCTAATTTATTGCCTCAACCAAAAGCATACGATCCTTCTATAAATCATGCACCAAAGCGCAAAGCTATTCTTTCTGCTGAAGAGGAGAAATTAGCACTTAGAAATGCATTGCGCTATTTCGACAAAAAGCATCATAAAGTTTTGCTCCCTGAGTTTAAAAACGAATTAGACACTTACGGTCGCATTTATATGTATCGTCTAAGACCAGACTATAAAATGTATGCACGACCAATTTCAGAATATCCTGCAAAGTCAAAACAAACTGCAGCAATAATGTTGATGATTCAGAATAATTTAGATTATGCCGTAGCACAACATCCGCACGAACTCATTACTTATGGTGGAAATGGAGGTGTGTTTTCAAACTGGGCACAATACAGGTTAACAATGAAGTATTTAGCCGAAATGAATGATATACAAACTTTAGTAATGTATTCTGGTCACCCAATGGGTGTATTTCCTTCTCATAAAGAAGCACCAAGAGTTGTAGTCACTAACGGAATGGTGATTCCAAACTATTCTAAACCAGATGATTGGGAGAAATTCAATGCTTTAGGTGTGACTCAATATGGGCAAATGACCGCTGGAAGCTACATGTATATTGGGCCACAAGGTATTGTTCATGGCACAACAATTACCGTTTTAAATGGTTTTAGAAAAATTGAAAAATCGCCTGAAGGGAATCTTTTTGTCACATCTGGGTTAGGAGGCATGTCTGGCGCACAACCAAAAGCGGGGAACATTGCTGGCTGTATTACAGTTTGCGCAGAAGTGAATCCTAAAATTACACAGGTTAGACTAGACCAAGGTTGGATAGATGAAAAGATCACAGATTTAGATGAATTAGTTTCACGAGTAGAAAAAGCGAAAGTTGAAAAAGAAACTATATCTATTGCCTATCTAGGAAATATCGTCGAAGTCTGGGAGAAATTTGACGAAGCTGAAATTCATATTGATTTAGGCAGCGACCAGACCTCTTTACATAATCCTTGGGCTGGAGGCTACTACCCGGTTGGTTTGTCTTTTGAAAATGCCAACGAAATGATGGCAAATAATCCTAAATTATTTAAAGAAAAGGTTCAAGAAGCGTTGCGAAGACATGCAAACGCTATTAATAAACACACAGCTAAAGGCACTTATTTCTTTGATTATGGTAATGCTTTTTTACTAGAAGCCTCAAGAGCTGGAGCTGATATTATGGCAGATAATGGTATTGATTTTAAATACCCTAGTTATGTACAAGACATCATGGGACCTATGTGTTTTGATTATGGTTTTGGTCCATTCCGTTGGGTTTGCGCTTCAGGAAAACCAGAAGATTTAGTCAAAACAGATAAAATCGCCTGCGATATTCTTGAAGAAATTAAGAGACATTCGCCAGAAGAAATTCAACAGCAAATGGCAGATAATATTCAATGGATAAAAGGGGCTCAAGAAAACAAACTTGTTGTAGGCTCACAAGCCAGAATTCTATATGCTGATGCAGAAGGGAGAATGAAAATAGCAGAAGCGTTTAACCAAGCCATAACTAATGGTGAAATTGGTGAGGTTATTCTCGGACGAGATCATCATGATGTTTCGGGCACAGATTCTCCTTACAGAGAAACTAGCAACATTTATGATGGTTCGAGATTCACAGCTGATATGGCAATCCATAATGTAATTGGAGATAGTTTTAGAGGTGCAACTTGGGTAAGTATTCATAATGGCGGAGGCGTTGGCTGGGGAGAAGTAATAAATGGCGGATTTGGTATGGTTCTTGATGGTAGTACAGAAGCATCAAGACGACTAAAACAAATGTTATTTTGGGATGTAAATAACGGTATTTCAAGACGAAGTTGGGCAAGGAATGAAGGAGCAATCTTTGCCATAAAACGCGCTATGGAAGTTGAACCCAATTTAAAAATTACGTTACCTAATCTAGTTGATGATGATTTATTAGAAACCCTTTAAAAAAAGTAATATGAAGAAACTAATTACACTCGCACCGATTTTAGTGTTTGCCATCCTCTTAACTTCTTGTAGTTCTGTAAGAGTTGCAGCGGATTATGATAAAGAAGCAAACTTTGACAATTACAAAACTTTTGCATTCTTTAAACCTGGAATAGACAAAGCAGAAATTAATGATATTGACAAGCGAAGAATACTTAGAGCTATTGAAGCCGAACTCATGGCTAAAGGCATGACCAAATCTGAAAACCCAGATATGTTAGTGAGCATTTTCACTAAGTCGAACCAACGTGTTGATATTTACAACAATGCGTGGGGCGCAGGTGCTTGGGGCTGGGGAGGCTATGGCGGCTGGGGCTGGGGAGGCTATGGTGGCAATCAAGTTTCAACAAGTACAGAAGGTATGTTATTTATAGATTTTATAGACGCAAATAAAAAAGAATTGATATGGCAAGGATCTGGCACAGGTTATCTTGTTACTAAAAATGTTGAAAAGAAAGAAGCACGTATAAAAGAATTTGTGAGTAAAACAATGGAACAGTTTCCACCTGAAAAAGGATGAAATAACATACGTTAAAAAAAAAAGCACCAGTAATTGGTGCTTTTTTTGTTACTATTATTTGCTTAGGCTTTTAATCTAAATACTATATATTTGCCGACTTTTAAGGACATATATTATGATATTAGGCCAAACTACTAGAAAAAACTTTACACAAAACCCTAAGAATGATATTCTTTCAGGTTTAACCGTTGCCTTAGCATTAGTGCCTGAAGCTGTAGCATTTGCCTTTGTTGCCGGAATCGATCCTTTAGTTGGGCTTTACGGTGCCTTTATGATGGGAATAGTAACTGCTCTTTTTGGTGGACGACCTGGAATGATTTCAGGAGCAACTGGAGCAATGGCAGTTGTAATGGTTCACTTAATTCAAAAAGGAAACGAGGTTGGTTTAGCTTTAGACACACCAATAGATAATCTGGGCTTACAATGGCTTTTTATAACTCTTCTTTTTGTAGGGATAATACAAATATCTGCTGGAGTATTTAAACTAGGTAAATTTGTGCGTTTAATACCTCACCCAGTAATGATGGGATTTGTAAATGGTTTAGCGATTGTTATTTTTCTTTCGCAACTAGGCTTATTTCCTAATGCTGTACCAAAAGACATTTCATTCTTAGACAATACTTCTAATTGGTTTTCTGCACTATTCTTAAATGCTGGTTTCTGGAAAATGATCGGTTTTATAGGTTTAACTATGGGAATTATGTATGGACTTCCTAAACTTACCAAGAAGATTCCTGCAGCTTTAATTGCCATTATTGTTGTGGCATCTATCACTATTTTTGGTAGAATGGAAGTTAGTACTGTAGGATCGTTTATTGCTGATGGTGGTGGAGAAGGTTTACAAGGTGGTTTACCAACATTTCAAGACCAGATTTTTGGATTCTTTGGAACACTATCTGGCCACTGGGACTTAATTTTTTCTACGGCATTTATACTTGCTGCTGTAGGTTTAATTGAATCACTAATGACATTAAATCTAATAGATGAAATGACAGAATCTAGAGGAAACGGTAACAGAGAATGTATCGCTCAAGGTGGTGCAAACATGTTAAACGGATTCTTTGGAGGAATGGGAGGCTGTGCTATGATAGGGCAATCAATTATCAATGTAGATTCTGGTGGACGAGGTCGTTTATCTGGCGCAGTTGCCGCCATAGCACTACTCTGTTTTGTATTGTTTGGGGCACCATTAATAGAACAAATTCCTATTGCTGCATTAGTAGGAGTAATGTTTATGGTTGTTATAGGGACGTTTGCATGGAGTAGTTTTAGAATCATTAGAAAGATACCATTATCTGATGCAATCGTATTAATAACCGTTTCTGCTATTACAGTGTGGAAAGATCTAGCCATTGCCGTTATAGCTGGCGTAATTATATCTGCACTAGTCTTTGCATGGAAAAATGCTACTATGATTAGAGCGCGGAAACGCATTCAAAATGATGGCACAAAAACCTATGAAATTTGGGGACCATTATTCTTTGGTTCTATACAGAATTTTAATTCTAAGTTTGATGCCAAAAATGATCCTGAAAATGTAGAGATTGATTTTGTGGAATCGCGAGTGAGTGATCATTCTGCTTTAGAAGCTATTTTCAATTTGGTAAATAAATATGAAGCCGAAGGAAAATCAATTAAGCTAAAGCATTTAAGCGAAGATTGCAAAGTTCTACTTAGAAAAGGGAATCCAAAGTTTGAAGAAGTTATTATTGAAGACATTGACGATCCACGATATCATTTAGCTGCCGACCCAGAGAAATTTACGAAGCCGCTTTCTGAATACAGCATGTAATTAATAAATTAAACGACAGATTTACAGCTGATTATTAAGTGGTTAGCTGAAATTAATTTCTTTTTTTAATAAAGAGAATAAAATAATTGATTACCAACTAATTAGACTATCTTTGCAGCTTAATTAAATATATTATAATATGAGTACTGGTACAGTAAAATTTTTTAATGACTCTAAAGGTTTTGGATTCATAACAGAAGAAGGAAACAACAAAGAGCATTTTGTACACATTTCTGGCTTAATTGACGAAGTAAGAGAAGGAGACAATGTAGAGTTTGATTTAACAGAAGGAAAAAAAGGATTAAACGCAGTTAATGTAAAAGTTATATAATTATATATCTTACAATCTTTTTACGAATAAGGCCTATCTTTTGGATAGGCTTTTTTATGTTTACATCTGAACGTTTTGTTCTTCAGGAAATTGGCATGGTATGTCATTAGAATCTTCATCAAGCATTTGCCTCAAATCAATTTCAATACCTCGAGCAATTGTAGAAATAGGAACATCATTAGGCCCTCCTTCAAATGGGTTCTCTCCAGTTCTAGCTAAACGTTCCATAGTATGAAATGCCCAAGAAACAATTGCACAAAATGGAACAGCAATCCAAATAAAATACTCACTAACAAGGTAAAAATTATCTACTGTGGTTTTACCAATTTCAGCAAATTCTGGAATTAAACCAAAGGGTAATAAAATAGTAAATACTCTTGTGAGATATAACGCTAAACTTGCATACTGCCTAGGATAAGGGAAGTTTTTTATTCGCTCAGATTTCCCTTGATGTGTAA
>NZ_CAXBGB010000039.1:0-27785 GCF_963975125.1 uncultured Winogradskyella sp.
TTATATCATCGCATAACTCTATATTATTCGCAGAATTAATCGTGGGTTGGGCTGAAAGGTTCAATGTAATTGTACTTGTAGAAAAACAACTAGTGCCATTAGCTACAACTCTTACATATACAACATCACCATCAATTCCAGAATATGAATTTGTGTTTAATATAGCTGAATTATTATTTTCCGCATCCAATTGAGTAGCGTGAAAGGACGCTGTATAATCCACTGGGTCTAATGGATTTAAAGTGTCAACAATTGCATTGTCTAAATTAAAATCAGCAGTAGTGGTAGAACTACATTCTGTCAATGTAATATCATTTAATGTAAAAGCATCTGCTATACTAATAATAACCTCATCTTCTGAAGTACAAGGGTCACCAAAAACTGCATCAGAACCATCAGCAATTAATTTATAGGTGCCAGATTCAGTTACAGTAAGCGTAGAACTTGTTTCACCAACTATAGTGACTCCATCTTTTTGCCATTCAAAGGTATTAAAAGCACCATTAAAAGAAGGGGTTATAGTATAATCATCCCCATTACATAATTCTTGGTCATCACCTAATTCTACCTGACAAATAATATCACAATTTGTAGTGGCATTAGAATTAGGATCTGGATTTAATTCTAAATTAATAAAACCCGCAGAAGTACTATAATTTGTTATTAGCAAGACATAATAAGAATTAGCAGGAGCATTGGGTATATCTATTTGTTCTATTGCAGCTGCAGAAAAACTACAATCTACTTGTGTTGTAGAGTTTAAGTTTGATGAGCCGCATTCTGGCTGAGAAAACGGTCCCCATATAATAAAGTCCACATCATTACCACCACCTGTACCACCAGTCCCATTAGTTTGGGTTAATGTAAAACTTAGATCTCCAGCAACATCACCAGTTTGCATAAAGTACCATCTAGGTCTAGGCTGTGAGCCTAAACAACCATAATCAATCCCTGCTTCTGCAGCTCCTGTTCCGACAGGAGATGGGACATCACTAATACCATCACAAATTGGCAGCGCACCAGCACATGTATCGTTATCTAAAACATTTACTACAATTGAATTATCCGTACCTGTACAACCTAATGGATTTGTATCAGTGACAGTAAGGGTTACAGTATAATTACCAGGGTTGGGATATGCATAATTAACAGTTGCACCAATAAGTGTATCACCATTACCAAAATCCCAAGTATAAATTGCACCAGTTCCATCATTTGAAAAAATTGCACTACCATCAAAAGTAATTTGTTCTCCTGGATCTACCTCAATAGTTCCTAAAACAGCAGCAGGAGTTGTGCTATCAATAGAAGCCGCAATTGTTTGACAAGGAGTAAAACACTGAATATTAGCAGCCCAACCATTAGCTGTGCCAGAATCGTTGGAAATAAACTCTATTGTTAAACAACCAGAGACATTGGTTGAAGAAGCAGATATCGTACCGGGATTAGTCGTTCCTGCGAAACTACCTATCAAATCTGCAGATGTATCGTCTCCGTCATAAATATTCATTGTGTCTATATTAAGACCTTGTTGGGTGAAAAATTCAGTAAATTCTAATGCTACAAAATCTCCAGCTACATCTGAGCAAATTGTAGTTACTAAATTCTCATCTAGACCATAATTCCCAAATTCCCCTCCAGAATCATAAAACACATCGGTACATTGACTAAATGTACCATTTTGCATGCTAATATCTTGAGAGAATCCTATACTTGAAATTAAGAGAGTAAGTAAGAGTAAAATATTTTTCATTATACTGTTTTATCAGTTAATATTAATTTTTAAGATTTTTTCTGTACTGAGAAGTAATCTGAATAAAATAATTTGTGCCATCTATACGATACAAATACGTGCCTCTAGCAAAAAAATCTAATTGATATTTTAAAGGATTAAAATTTGAAATATCAAATTTAGTATCTCGCTTAAGATTTTTATTATACGTGTTTAGCAGTGGTACTTCTGAAAGGAGCTTGCACTTTTTTTGAGTTTTAACATTGTTATCTATATAAATTGTAATTCTATTTCTTAAAAGATGCTTTATGTCTTTTAAATAGTCCTGTTTACTAAATACAATTTCTTTAGCTTTAGATTGATAAACTTCTTTTATCATTATTTTCTCCTTCTTTGTCAATGGTTTATCAACATTTTCTGGAAATTGAATTGTACTTTTATGATTCTGTCCGTAGCCATTAAAAGCTAATATAAAAATCGTTAAGAGTAGTAATATTTTTTTCATGCTATATAGGGAATTTTTAAAGTTTCGAAAATTAAGAAAATTTTAGGGAAACCGATGTTAATTCATCAATGTAATTGGCATTTTAACGGTTTTAACTATATAACAGCTTTAATATTAAAACTCCTACCCTTCTTGATGCTATTTTTATTACTTATCTTTGCGACTTGCTTTTAAAAATTGATAAATAAGTTTTTATAATGAAAATCGATAGTGATTTTAATGATATTGATGCTTTGGGTGACGATCATATAGGATCGTCTATTGATACACCTATGCGGTCAGACGCCTTTAAATTATCAAATAATGAGAAAATAGACATCATTAAAGATGATGTAAGACATATATTAGAAACTTTAGGTCTAGATCTTAATGATGATAGTCTAAAAGGCACACCAAAACGTGTAGCTAAGATGTTTGTTAATGAGGTTTTTGGAGGATTAGACCCTGATAAAAAACCAAAGGCTTCAACGTTTAATAATAAATATAAATATGGTGAAATGCTGGTAGAAAAAAACATAACTGTTTATTCTACTTGCGAACATCATTTATTACCTATAGTTGGTCGTGCACATGTTGCCTATATTTCTAATGGCACAGTAGTTGGATTGTCTAAAATGAATAGAATTGTTGATTATTATGCTAAACGACCTCAGGTACAAGAGCGTTTAACTATTCAAATTGTAAAAGAACTTCAAAGTGTCCTAAATACGGAAGATGTTGCTTGTATTATAGATGCTAAACATCTGTGTGTAAATTCTAGAGGTATTAGAGATATTGAAAGTAGTACAGTAACTTCTGAGTTCGGTGGAAAATTCAAAGAAAAAGAAATACGTAGAGAGTTATTAGACTACATTCAATTAGACACGCAGTTTTAACTTGCTTTCTCTAAGCTAGTTCTTTAGTTTTGTTTATACAATATTTCAAATTCGCATCATGCCTTTATACAATACTCATCAAATAAAAATATACAATACGCTATCTGGTGAAAAGGAAATCTTCGAACCAATAATAGCAGGTCATATTGGTATGTATGTTTGCGGCCCAACCGTTTATAGCAATGTTCATTTAGGTAATGTGAGAACATTTATGTCTTTCGACATGATTTTCCGTTACTTTAAACACTTAGGCTATAAAGTACGCTACGTGCGTAATATTACTGATGCTGGTCATTTAGAGAATGATGCAGATGTAGGTGAAGATAAAATCACTAAGAAAGCAAGATTAGAAGCCATAGAACCTATGGAAATTGTACAACGTTATACTGTAGATTTTCATAATGTATTAAACACTTTTAATTTTTTACCTCCAAGTATTGAGCCTACTGCAACAGGTCATATTATAGAGCAGATAGAATTAATTGAAACTATCATTGAAAATGGATTTGCTTATGCAGTTAATGGCTCTGTTTATTTTGACGTACACAAATACAATGAATCTAACGAATACGGTATTTTAAGCAAACGTAAATTAGAAGACTTAATTCATAATACGAGAGCGCTAGATGGTCAAAGTGACAAGAAAAACCCTCAGGATTTTGCGCTTTGGAAAAAGGCTGAACTTGCTCATATTATGCGTTGGCCATCTCCTTGGAGTGACGGATTTCCTGGTTGGCACCTAGAGTGTACTGCGATGAGCACCAAATATCTTGGAGAATACTTTGATGTTCATGGAGGTGGAATGGATTTAAAATTCCCACATCACGAATGTGAAATTGCACAAAACCAAGCGGCAAAAGGTCAAGATCCTGTTAAATATTGGATGCATGCCAATATGCTAGAACTCAACGGAGCTCGTATGAGTAAATCTACAGGTAATTATATTAATCCGGCTGAATTACTTTCTGGAGATAATGATATAATGTCTAAAGGTTTCAACCCAAGTGTGATTCGCTTTTTTATGATGCAAGCGTCGTACAAAAGTGTTTTAGATTTAACTGATGACGGTTTGCAAGCCGCAGAAAAAGGCTTCAACAGATTAATGGATGCCATTAGTTTAATTGATAGTTTAAAATCGAGCTCTACATCTACATTTAATGTTTCAGAATGGAATCAGAAATGTTATGATGCCATGAATGACGATTTTAATACTCCTATTCTAATTGCTAATCTTTTTGATGCTGTAAAATTCATCAATCAGACAAATGATGGAAGTGCCAGCGTAACTTCGGAAGATTTAGAGTTATTAAAGCAAACTATTTATTCTTTTACATTCGATATTTTAGGCCTAGTCAATGTTTCAAAAGAAAGTTCTGGTAGTGATAAACTAGCTGGTGCTATTGAAATTTTAATTAACCTTAGAAAAGAAGCAAGACTAAATAAAGACTTTGCTTTATCAGATAAGATAAGAGATGAATTGGCCGAAGCTGGTATTCAACTCAATGATAGTAGGGAAGGCACTACTTTTACGACTAACTAATCGTGAAAAAAATCTTAACATATCCGTTTTTATTTCTCATTAAAGTTTATCAAACCATAATCTCACCAATTACACCAGCAACTTGTAGATACCAACCGACATGTTCGCATTATGCCAAAGAAGCATTAGAAGTTCATGGTTTTTTAAAAGGAGGACGATTGGCTATAAAACGAATTTTTAGCTGTCATCCTTGGGGAGGCAAAGGTTTTGATCCAGTTCCTAAGAAGGATGACAACTAAAAATGTTCCCTCGTGCGCCAGCTCGCCCATTCACTAAAAATGTACTCCGTACATTTTCTAAACGCTCTGTCGCCTTGGGGAGGCAATGGTTTTGATCCAGTTCCACCTAAAGAAGATTAATTTTACGTTAATGGTATTTTGAATACCTATCAAAATTATTGAAGTAATTTTAACTTCTTCCTTTTACTGCAAATTCATCTTGTTTTATCTTGATTTCGATTTTTTCTTATACCGTAGCTAAGGCTATGCTATTTAAAAAAGGCTTCAGCAAGTTAAAAAATCTATAATTTTCGCTACAAAACAAAAAGTTAAAATCACTTCATTATATTTACCACATAAAAGAACATCTATGCATTTATTAAAGATTGTTTGGGATCCGATTAAATCTCTTGATCTAGGTTTTTTTGAGCTTCATTTCTATAGCGTCATGTGGATTGTAGCCTTTATTTTAGGCTTCTACATCACCAAACGTATTTACCGAAAAGAAGGTCAGTCTGATGAAGCTTTAGATTCATTATTCATCTATTCTGTTTTAGGCATTATGCTAGGAGCACGTTTGGGTCATGTGATCTTCTATCAATCTGAATTAATTACAGAAGACTTCTTTAGCATCTTTTTGCCTTTTAAATTTAAAGGAGGATTTGAATTTACAGGTTTTCAAGGCTTGGCGAGTCATGGTGCTGCCATCGCTATGATTATATCCATGTATCTCTACAACAGAAAAGTATTGCACAAAACTGTGCTATGGATATTAGATCGTGTAGTAATACCTGTTGCGTTAGGTGCTGTATTTGTTAGAATAGGTAATTTTATTAATTCTGAAATCATAGGAAAAGAAACTGATTCAGTATTTGGTGTTGTGTTTAAACAACTTGGAGAAACACAAGCAAGGCATCCAGCTCAATTATATGAAGCGTTTTCTTATATTTTTGTATTTCTTATTCTTTTTTATTTCTATTGGAAAACGAAAAAATCTGAACAGCCAGGTTTCTTATTTGGTCTGTTTTTAGTACTACTTTGGACAGTGCGTTTCTTTGTAGAATATGTAAAAGAAGCGCAAAATATAGAACGTGCTGATTGGATTTTAAATACTGGTCAGTGGTTAAGTATTCCTTTTGTGCTAATTGGTCTATACTTTATGTTTGTTTATAAACCAAAAACAAAATTGAGTTAGTACAGTTGAAAGCTTTAATTAAATATTCAATAGCCTTTTTAATGCTTTTACCAGTTCTTAACTGTAAAGAAGATAAGTCTATAAAAGTTGAAGCTAAAGTTGTTGTTAGTTTTAAGAAAGAAGGTGTTCTAAAAATTAGAAAATCAGATTCGATTATAAAAACTTTAGATATTGAAATAGCAGATAATGAATACGAAACTCAAACAGGTTTAATGTATAGAACTACCCTTGAAGTTAATCATGGGATGTTATTTATATTTCCGGATGTTCAGTTGCGTAGTTTCTATATGAAGAACACAAAGATTCCTTTAGATATTATCTATATCGATGAAACTAAAACAATAGTGAGTTTTCAAAAAAATGCAAAACCTTTTGATGAAACCTCTCTCCCATCTGATGCACCTGCAAAGTATGTTTTAGAAATTAATGGTGGGTTATCTGACACATGGCAACTTAGCGTTGGTGATAGAATTGAGTTTGAGGTTTTAGAATAAATCTTTACTTATATGACTATTTTGAGCAGAATATTTAACGTTGATATATCAGAAAGAAAATGGTATAAAATTGTGCTCTGGTGGGAACTACGTCGAATTCCATTTAATCTTATATTAATCTTATTTCTCTACATTGATTACAAATTGTTACCCTTCTTACCTGAAGGTGAAAGATTAGTTACATTCAATGCTGGGCCAATGCTTGTTGTTGGTGCGCTTTTCTTTTTTATATTGTATTTTATTGGTGCAAATATTTGTTATACACTTGGTTGGGCTGTACAATTAATAACACGAAGGGTAATGTATCCTTTGTATAAAATAGTAATGCCAAAATTATTTATTTGTGGTGTTACCATCGCCATAATAGTAACGTTGAGCCCAATTTTATTAGACGTAGTCAATTTAATAATAGGGAAAAATTTACTCTAAAATATCAGCCGGCAATATTCACATTAAATAGCATTACAAACTCTATATCTTACCAAAAGATCAAATTATTTTTGAATCTCAATTACAACATAACAACATTGGCTTTCTTAGTAACATTAAAGAACAATTAGATTTCAGTGGAGGCATTAGATATTTTTTACTCGATGCTGATATGGCAATTATAACTAAAATAATCATAGCTAATAAAATTGTTGCAAATACGGAAACGAGATTCGTTTCAGACGTAGATGACCAAAGGAAAGTTGTAAAACTGATTATTCAGATTATTGCTATCATAGTAGGTTTAAATATACTTCTCATTCTAACTTCTAATTTTTTAGACTAACTTATAAAAACAAAAAAATGCCTTTCAATTAAGAAAGGCATTTTTAGATTCTGAAACAAGTTCAGAATAACAATTATATTAAAAGCTTAAGCTTCGTCTTCTTCTTTTACTTTATCCTTTAAAGCTTCTGCTGCATCACCTTTTTTCGCTGTATCGTACATAATTGGCGTTGCAATAAACAACGATGAATACGTACCTACTAATACACCTACGATTAAGGCAAATAATAAACCTCTTAATGAATCTGCACCAAAAGCGAACATAGCCAATAGTACTACTAATGTAGTAACAGAGGTATTTAATGTTCTACTTAATGTACTGTTTAAAGATTCATTTATTGTTTTATCAAATTTCCAACTTGTGTGCTCGTTTAAAAACTCTCTAATTCTATCGAATACAACAACCGTATCATTTAATGAGTAACCAATTACCGTTAAGATTGCCGCAATAAACGCTTGATCTATCTCCATACTAAATGGCATGAATCTCCATGTTAAAGAGAAGATACCTAATACAATTAATACATCATGGAATACTGCTGCTACCGCACCAAGTGAGAACTGCCATTTCTTAAATCTAAATAAGATATATAAGAATACAACCACTAATGATCCTAAGACTGCCCAAATCGAGGCCTTCTGAATATCATCTGCAATGGTTGGACTTACTTTACTAGATGACATTTTACCTATTTTAGCATCACCAGAACCATCTAAGAATTCTTGATAAGTCATTCCTGCAGGTAAGTACTTTTGTAAAGCTCCAAATAATTTAGATTGCACATCTTCGTCTGCTTCAGTCGAGTTATCATCAACTCTAAACTTTGTAGAAATCTTTAATTGATTGTCGCCACCAATAGTTTTAGCTTCAGCACTATTAAATACGGCATTAAGATCTCCTTTTACTTCTTCAATACTTACTGGTTGCTCAAAACGTACTTGGTAAGTTCTACCACCAACGAAATCGATACCTTGGTCTAATCCTGTTGTAAATAAAGAGCTTAAACTCGCTAAAATTAATACTCCAGAAATCACATAAGCTATCTTACGTTTCTTTAAGAAATCAATATTTACATTCTTAAATAAACCTTTGGTCATAGTAGTAGAGAAATCTAATTTCCCTCCTCTGTTCACGTACCAATCTACAAGTAATCTCGTAATGAATATCGCTGTAAACAATGATGTTAAAATACCTATGATTAAAGTTGTTGCGAAACCTTTAATTGGTCCTGTACCAAATACAAATAAGATTAATGCTGTTAAACCTGTAGTGATATTCGCATCTAAAATTGAAGATAAAGCATTAGAGAAACCATCTTTAACTGACTCTTTACTCGATTTTCCTTTTGCTAGTTCTTCCCGAATACGTTCAAAGATAAGAACGTTCGCATCTACCGAAATACCAATCGTTAATACGATACCTGCAATACCAGGTAATGTTAACACAGCACCTAAACTTGCTAATACACCAAAAATTAATAAGATGTTTAATAGTAATGCGATATCTGCAAAAATCCCTGATTTTCCATAATAAAATACCATCCATAATAAAACAAATGCTAACGCGATAAGGAATGATTTCATACCACTATCAATAGCTTCTTGTCCTAATGAAGGTCCAATTTCTTCTGCCTGAACGATTTCTGCAGAAGCAGGTAATTTACCAGCTCTTAAAACGTTAGCTAAATCCACAGCTTCTGTTAATGAAAATGATCCAGATATTTGCGAGTTGCCACCAGAGATTGGCCCTGTAGAAACACTTGGTGCAGAATACACAATATTATCTAATACAATAGCAATAAAACCTTGTGTCTCATAAGCCTTCTTAGTCATTTCTTCCCAAGTCTTAGCTCCTTTAGCATTCATTTGCATGCTTACTGCTGGTCTGCTAAGTTGGTCAAAATCTTGTCTTGCATCTGTAATAACAGCTCCACTTAATTCTGGCACACCATCTCTATTACTTTTAATAGCATATAGCTCAGAAAACTCAGAATCATTTTCTTGGATTCCCCAAACAAACTTTATATAACGCATCTCTGCAGGTAAGGTTGCTCTATTTTTAGAGTCATTTAAGTGTGTTATAACCTTTTTCTTATCCTTAGCTAAGAACATACCAATAACAGAACCACCATTTCCATAACCTTGAATACCTAACGGATTTACATCTGCTACATTTGTTGAATCCGTTTCTATCTGCCCTGTTAAATCGTCAATAACATTTGCGACACTATCTTTAATTTCAGTAGTTTCTACAACTTCGTCTTTAGTTTCTTCTGCTTTTTTAGCCTCAACTAAAGCTTGATTAACCTGAAGAACATAAGGTAAAACTTCTTGAGTCTTATAGGTTTCCCAAAATTGTAACTGTGCTGTTTTAGTAATAATATCTACAACACGCTTTTTATCTTTAGCTCCTGGTAATTCTATTAAAATACGACCAGAGTTACCTAAACGTTGAATGTTTGGTGACGATACACCAAAACCATCAATACGATTACGTAATACTTCGAATGCAGATACTATAGACTCGTCGATCTTAGTTTCAATGATTCCTTTTACATCATCATCAGACATATCAAATTTAATCACGTCGCTTAAATCGCGATTAGCAAAAATATCTGGCGAAGCTAATTTAGTATCCCCTTTAATCTCATCAAAAGCTCTAAAAAAAGATTCTAAATACGATTCTTGAGCATCTTTTTGTAACTCTTCTGCATCGTCTAATGCTTTATTAAAAATAGGATCTTTACTATTATTTGATAATCCTTTTAAAATATCTTTTACAGAGATTTGGATAATGGCATTAATACCACCTTTAAGGTCTAAACCTAATTTCATGGCGTTATCCTCAACCTCAGTGTAAGTATATTGAGATACTCCTAAGTTATAAACTTCTATAGGCTCAAAATCATCACCTACTTTTGTTTTAGAGGTTTTTAATGAATCGAGATAGCGAAGCTCAGCAAGGTTTCTCAAATCTTGATAGTTATCTACTGTTTCATCATATTGTGCTACAGCAGCCTCTTTCGCAGCATCTTCTATTTGGTTGGCTTTAAATGTAAATGATAATTGGTAAATACTTACCAAACCAAATAAAATAGCAAAAAGCTTAATTATTCCTTTGTTTTGCATTGTTTTAGTTATTTAATGTCGAAAATTTTTATTCAAAAATCTGGGCGCAAATATAGAGTTTACGGTCTAATCCGACAATTGTTTTTTATGTTATAAATGGTTTTTTAGCTTTCTGATTGAATGACAAAAGCTTTTCTGAATAAATGTGAATTATTTTAGATTATAAATTCCATAATAGAAGGTCCTGCTCTCACCTCAGGAATTATGTGAGATATATTATCTATTGCTAAGGCAACAGTTTTATTTACTTTAATTACAACATTGACGATACTATTGCTCTGCTCAGAGTTAAATTTTTCGTCAGAAGCTTTAACCTTTGGGTTATAAAAACGATCACTTTTTTGGTTAAGCTCTGTAATTTGAATGCCTTCAAAATTCCAATTAACATCACTACTATTCTTAATTTCTGAAATATTAAGCTCGTAGTCTTTTACATTTCTGTTTTTAGGGAAATCGTTGGAACTGTTATCACCAGAGTTATAAGCAAATTTAAAACGGTCTTCATTTGAAAGTATATTCTGAATACGCTCTACATCAGCATTACTGAAATACGTAATTTTAAGTTTCCCGTCTTCGCGTTGCCCAATTGTAATATGGGTAACACCAATACTTTGCAATTGTTTTTTAACAATTTCGATGGTGTTTTCAGTATCTTCAGAAGAAATATTGGCATCCGAAAACTGAATAACAATTTGCTGATTAGGTACAGTTGTTTGCTCTAAGTACGTTCCTAAAAACGCTAATAGGGTAACAAAAATTCCAAACTGCAACTTGATTTTCATGCGGCAAATATAAGCAAAAATACTCCCGATAGTTATCGAGAGTATTTCTACAGTTTCTATTAAATTTAATCTATAATGTTGTTATAATTACAACTCCAATAAACTATTAGTTTTCTTAACACCTTCTGCGCTTTCTATCATATGCGCTTTCTCAGCAGCATTTAATGGAACATCTACGATTTTCTCAATACCATTTTTACCAAGAATTACTGGCACACCAATACATAGATCATTTAAACCATATTCGCCTTCTAAGAATGTAGAGCACGGAAACATTTTCTTTTGGTCGCAAGCTATTGCTTGAACTAATCCGCTTACTGCTGCACCTGGAGCATACCAAGCAGACGTACCTAATAACTTAGTTAATGTTGCACCACCTACTTTAGTGTCTTCTTTTACTTTATTTAAACGATCTTCTGACAAGAACTCAGAGACTTTAATACTATTTCTTGTCGCATGAGATGTTAATGGCACCATACCTTTATCGCTATGTCCACCAATAACCATTCCGTCAACATCGCTGATTGGAGCCTCTAAAGCTTCAGCTAATCTATATTTAAAACGTGCAGAATCTAATGCTCCACCCATTCCTATAATTCTATTTTTTGGAAGATCTATCGTTTTATGTACTAAGTAAGTCATGGTATCCATTGGATTACTAACTACTATAATAATCGTATTTGGCGAATGCTCTACTAAGCTTGAAGATACCATTTTTACGATACCAGCGTTAATACCTATTAACTCTTCCCTTGTCATACCTGGCTTACGAGGAATACCTGAGGTAATAACACAAATATCGCTATTTGCAGTTTTAGAATAATCGTTTGTACTACCTATAATTTTAGTATCAAAACCATTAAGAGAAGCACATTGCATTAAGTCCATTGCTTTACCTTCTGCATAACCTTCTTTAATATCTAATATTACAACTTCTGAAGCAAAGTTTTTAATAGCAATATACTCTGCACAACTCGCTCCTACTGCTCCTGCACCAACTACTGTTATTTTCATTTTTATTTAAATTTAAATTTATAACGTTAAAAAATCGAATACAAATTTAAAGCTTTAAGCTCGAAATTCCATGATATAAATCATACTATTGGTAAATAAAAAAAAGAGCAACCTAGGCTACTCTTTTCTATATAAAAAACATGTATTTTTATCTTACACTGAATGCGATACCAACTGTGGCTGTATTATAATTCTGAAATGTGTAATCGGCAAATATTTTAAAAATACTTAAATTTAATCGTGTACCAATAGTAGCACGCATACCATTGGCTTCAAATTCTAGATTTATTGGATTGCTTATGGTTTCATCTATTGTACCAATTTGGTTTCCATTACTATCTTCTACATCATAAGTTAATGTATAATCTCCCTTCATCTTTGTTGTGGTCTTACCATTGTTATAACCTACACTACCATAAAATGTTATTATTTTAAAGTCTAATGAAGCTAAGGCTTGTAAAGTCCATGTGTTCATTTTAAATTCCGCCTCGCCATTATTTACAATTACATTGTCAGTTGCATCTTCATCCTTTATAGCGTATGTAACTTTCATGTTTGAGAAAGCACCTAGAATTGAGATACTAAGTGGTAATTTATCTAACGGTCCTAAATATTGTGTTAAATCGTGCTGTAAACCAAATCCTATTAGGTTGGCTTCTACATCATCATCAAAATTTAAATTTGGAACAAATCTTGCTTTTATGTCTGTCTTAAAAGGCAATCCAAAACCTATCTGAACAGTTGGAGCTGGCACTGCATTAACAGGCAAATCTTCTGTAATACCGCCAGGCATATTAAAACTGGCTACTTTAAATGTACCATCACCATTTGGGATAGAAATATCTACATTAGTTTCAACATCGTTTTCACTCATTACTGTTTGCAATTTCGTTTCACCATTTGGCAATGATAAAAACGAATAATCACTAGGAACAAATGCAAATGTTTGTGCTTTATCTGGTACAAAAGAAGCATTTAGACCTATAGTTAAATCGAATCCAAATTTTTTATGAACCTTTGCTGTAGTTGCCCAACCACCATTCATACTATACATTAATCCTTCCATTACAGGACTTAAATAGTTTTGTGTAAGCAAACTTGCATCATCTGCAGCCAATAGAATAGTCTCAAGTTCTTGAGCTTTACTATACTGCATACTAGATACTATAATAAATAAGATAACTAATTTTTTCATGGTTTTAAGGTTAAAGGTTATTGTAAATCTATGAAAAATAATTGACAAAACGCATTTTGTCGATTTTTAATGCGTTTTATCGAAGAATTGTATTATCGAGAAACCACTAAAAAAGAAGACATAAAAAATGCCCTAAAAAGGGCATTTTTCGAATTTGAAATATCAAATTTTTATTATCTATGCATCAATATTTGCATAAATCGCATTCTTTTCTATAAACTCTCTACGAGGTGGAACTTCATCTCCCATTAGCATTGAAAAAACACGATCTGCTTCTACACCATTTTCAATAAAAATTTGACGTAAGGTTCTAAACTCAGGGTTCATAGTTGTATCCCAAAGTTGAGACGCATTCATTTCTCCAAGACCTTTATAACGTTGAATTTTTGCTCCATCACCATACTGTTCCATTAATGCTAGACGTTCATCATCATTCCATGCATATTCTTTTTTTGCTCCTTTCTTTACTAAAAATAAAGGTGGTGTTGCAATATATATATGTCCGTTTTCAATTAACTCTTTCATATAACGGAAGAAAAATGTTAAAATTAAAGTTTCAATGTGAGAACCATCGATATCTGCATCACACATAATAACAATTTTATGGTATCTTAATTTTGAAAGATTTAAAGCTTTACTATCTTCTTCTGTTCCGATGGTAACTCCTAAAGCTGTAAAGATATTTTTGATTTCTTCGTTTTCAAAAACCTTATGAGTCATTGCTTTTTCTACATTAAGAATCTTACCTCTTAATGGCAAAATAGCCTGAAACATTCTATCACGTCCTTGTTTTGCTGTTCCGCCTGCCGAATCTCCCTCAACGAGATAAACTTCACATTTAGAAGGATCTTGCTCAGAACAATCTGATAATTTACCAGGTAAACCACCAATACTCATTACCGTTTTACGCTGTACCATTTCACGTGCTTTTTGAGCAGCATGACGTGCTTGTGCGGCTAATATTACTTTCTGAACAATTGTCTTAGCATCATCTGGATGCTCTTCTAAATAATCCGTAAGCATTTCTGATACAGATTGACTTACCGCAGCAGAAACTTCTCTGTTTCCTAATTTTGTTTTTGTCTGACCTTCGAACTGAGGTTCTTGAACTTTTACAGAAATAATAGCTGTTAAGCCTTCACGAAAATCATCACCAGCGATATCAAACTTTAACTTGTCTAACATACCAGAACCGTCTGCGAACTTCTTAAGTGTATGCGTTAATCCACGACGAAAACCAGACAAATGTGTTCCACCTTCATGTGTATTAATATTGTTTACGTAAGAGTGTAAATTCTCAGCATAAGAGGTATTGTATATCATAGCTACCTCAACTGGTACGCCATTCTTTTCACCCTCAAAGGCAATAACGTCTTTCATTAAAGGCTCTCTGTTGCTATCTAAGAATTTGATAAATTCTTTTAGACCTTCTGTAGAATGAAAGGTTTCTCCTTCAAACTCACCATCGTCTTTCTTAGTTCGTCTATCTATTAAGTGAATAGTAATCCCTTTATTTAAATAGGCCAATTCACGTAAACGACTCGCTAACGTATCATAGCTATATTCTAAGGTCAGTGTAAAAATTGTTGAATCTGGCCTAAAAGTAACAGTTGTACCTCTTTTATCGGTCTCTCCTACTTGTTTAACCGGATACATTGCTTTACCACGTTCGTATTCTTGCTCGTAAACTTTACCTTCTCTAAATACCGTAGCTTTTAAATGTTCTGATAAAGCATTTACACAACTGACACCAACACCATGTAATCCGCCCGAAACTTTATAAGAATCTTTATCAAATTTACCACCAGCACCAATCTTAGTCATTACAACCTCTAGGGCAGAAACACCTTCTTTTTTATGCAAATCTATAGGAATACCACGTCCATCATCTTCTGTAGTTATTGAATTATCTTCGTTGATAGTAACAGTTATATTATCACAATGCCCAGCTAATGCCTCATCAATAGAGTTATCAACGACTTCATAAACCAAGTGATGAAGCCCTCTTGTACCAACATCTCCAATATACATGGAAGGGCGCATACGCACATGTTCCATACCTTCTAAGGCCTGAATAGAATCTGCTGAATAATTGTGCTTATTAAATTCTTCTTTTTTGTCGCTCATAATAATTTGTATAAATTTTAGTTCTATTTATGGCATAAAAAAATGACACATTTGTATCATTTTTTTACACTAACAAATATACGCTTTTTAAGTGCTTTTTAAAAGCTTTTTATGGATTGAAATTGAGAATTATAAACATTTGTTGATTACTTAAAAGTGGCTTAAAACGCTTAAAAAATGGCTTAAAATTGATTTTTGCTATTTTTTAAGTTGTTTAAAAATTAAAACACTTGAAAATCTCTTAAACGCAGAATTTCAAATTATTTGAGGTATCAAAATTCATTGAATTCTTACCATAATCTAATTAATTATCATTGACTCTTTTGTCACAAATTAATTACACTCTGTATGTCTTTTCTTTCTCTTACAAAACGTTAACGTCTTTGTCTTGCAAATACTAAACAATCAATAATAGAATAGCGCTTTCAAAAACAGGATTGCTAAAAAGCTTAAAATGATTATAATTTAAAGGAGTTATATTTCCTGTATTATCACCAAATCGATCCAATTGCCTTAATGTGTTATTAGCCATTTTCCTTAAAATAGTCTAAGCTATGTTAGCTTCATCTTTACGATCTGTAATGCTTGTAGAGATCATCGAATAACCATACAACTATTTTTAAGACTATCACTAGAAATTTTTCTTAAATGTACTGAGCTTTCTAGGTCGCGTAAAACAAATTCCGTTCTACCCAAAAAAGGATTAGATAGACAGTAATATAGAAGACTATCGACCTCTTTAATGCTTAAACCTGTAGGAGGTGTTTTTCCAACTTTATTCAGAGTTGTATTCAGTGCTAATTCAAGTGTGTCTATCAATTTAATTACTGATTAAACGGTTTAAATTTTTACTAAAAACTGAGTGCAAATTTAATAGTAATTATTCCTCATCTCTACTTTCCTTTCATCCCTCATTTCAGTTCTTAATTTGAAACGCAATAAGAATACAAATCACTACGAGGATGATTTTATCAATGGCGTAAAGCATATTTTTCCTTGTTTTGTTTTCTTATATCATGTTTTAACGTGTTCTTCTAAAGGGTTAAATCATTGGTTTACTGTATTTAAAGAATGTGAGTGCTTTTATAAGAAGCCTTTGTCTTTTTTCAAATCTTATATAAGCGATTTGGATAATATAGTAGCAATTTTGTGTTCTTTTTTTCCCTCATTCAATTATTAATTTGTAACGCAATTAAAATTCCAATTACTACAAGTATAATCTCGCCTATGGCGTATTTAAAGTATTGACCTGTTTTGTTTTTCATAATTAAGTATTGGCGTCTTCTTCTAAAGAATTTAATCATCTATTCAATCTTTCTTTAAATCATCAATTATCAATTCGTTCAATTTTTGTAGATGAGCAGTCATTTCAGTATGATAATTTATAAGAGCTACATTGTTCATAACTGAGAGCTTTAAACCATTTATAAAAGATTTTATACCTAACACTTTTTTGTATTGTGGGATTAATGTATTAACAGGAATTTGTGAGGGCTCTATAAAAACAAACGCTCCATTTTCTGCTGTTTTTTGAAAGTCAAATGCATTTAACATCTCGCTATTATGTATGGAAATGTCATAAAGATATTCTTCATATTCACGACGCATATGATGCTCTACATTAGCAATAAAGACATACTTTTTATCAAGTTCTAATAGGTGATTTTTAATAGAATCATTTGTAATATAATTTAGGTTTCCTGAGCCAAGTAGCTCTTTGTACGTATTGTTGGTAGGTATAAAGGTTTGCCAAAAGAATACTTGATAGATAGCCTCTTCAAACGTTAAAAAGTGGGATACTGTTTCTAGTTCTTTAAAATCTAGTAAATGTGCACTGGCTTTTGCTTTATTAGATCTAAAAGCTATGATACTATCAATATTTTTGAATTCTAATAGTAGATCTGCTTGTAAATTTTTTAAGTATTTTACTTCTTGCTTTCGAGCCTTTCTTCCTTCATTTGCATTATTTATGGATAAAGCAATTAAAATCCCAATGACCACAAGGATGATTTCTCCAATAGCATATAGCAGATACTTGGTGGTTTTGTTCTCTTTTATCATTGATTTACGGATATGACGGAAGATTTTAATCATGTTAGAGTTTCTTTAATTTCACAATCAATAGCCTTAATAAGTTGTTCTAAATCTACTAAGGATTTTTTTAGCCATTTTAATCGTAACGCCCTAAAATTGTATAAGTCCACCAAAGCATTTTTATAGCTTTCATTTTGTTTTAATTCTTTTAGATTAATCGGTGTGTTAATTTCTAAAGTAGCCTCGTCCAACCACTGATTCATAACTGGGCTAATTTTAAAATTTTTAAGTAATTCTTTCTTGTAATTAGGAAAATATTCTGCATACAGCATGGCTTCGCGACGATGAACATTCGAAAAATCAAGTTCATACATCAGCGTAATACGAAGACGTAATGAGTCGTTAGATATAATATTATTAGAACTATTTTCAAGATTTTTATAAGTGGTATTGGCATTGTTGAAAATATTATTAGAACCAAACCCTTCTACCCAATAACGCAATGAGTATGTCACCTCATTTTTATACTGTAAATGATTTAATATTTTTTTACCAAATAAATTACTAACTTCCATAAACTCATAAAGTTCCAAAAGTTCTTTATGATTTTCTTTTAGGTCTATATTTAACTGGCTGAGGATATTTGTTTCATTAATCTTTAAGGTTCTGTTTTCGTGCCATGCATTTATTTGCACTGCAATGAGAATTCCTATAACTACTAATAAAATCTCGCCTACTCCGTAAAGGAAGTATCTACTGAACTTATTTTCAGTAAGTAACCGCTGACGCACGCGTCGAAATAATTTAATCATTAGCTTACAGTTAGGTTGCAAGTAGGAAATAAATAGTAGATATGGTTGGCTTACTTATTTGTTTCTAAAACTAGTAAAATGTTACAAAAAAAAGACACATTAACAAGCCTTAAGAACTGATTTTTCAAACATGTATAATACTAAAGTAATGACTTTACACAGTAATAGCGTTAAGATTATCAAATGCTATGTTAACAAAAAATCGACTAGAACTTTTCTCTTATTTTTTTTACTACCTAGCATTCAGCCCAAAATCTTGCTCAACCGATTTGTACCAATCCTCGTCGCTGGCAGCATTCCAATCCACCCACTGCTCATCGCTCATGGAGGCTCTCCATGCTATAAATGGCTCGGCATCTGGCCCAACAGGATGTCTTAATTTCCAGTTCTTATTTTCTGCAACTTCTAAAATCTTGTTTGCAACTAGCGTTGGTGGTGTTGGTGTTTTTAACGCTGCTACAAAAAGACCTGCTTGGCGCTTTGAGTGTGGATAGATAGATGTATCATCTACAGAAATATCACTTGCCATTTGTGTATTTATGATACCTGGCTCTATTATTGCAACCTTAATATTAAATGGCTTTACTTCTTGCGCTAAAGCTTCACTTATCGCTTCTAGTGCATATTTACTTGCGGCATAAGCACCCAGAGGACTGTTAGAAATATGACCTGCAACTGAGGAGACATTAATAATACAGCCATTTTTATTTAATCGCATTTGAGGTAATACCGCTTTGGTACAGCGCAATACTCCCAAATAATTGGTATTCATAACTGCCTGAAAATCTTCTATAGGCATCTCTTCAACCGAACCATGACGCTCTATACCTGCATTATTAACCAATATATCTACACCTTCTTTTTGAATGATGGTATCCATACATTGTTTTACAGATGCATCAACATCTACATCCATTTTACTTATGGTAACATCAAGAGCTTCGGTTTTAATTTTTTGCTTCAAATCTGAAGCTGCATCGGGATTTCGCATTGTAGCAAATACTTTGTAACCTGCACGACCAAATGCCAAAGCTGTTTCTAAGCCAATGCCTTTGCTTGTTCCTGTGATAAGTACTGTTTTCATATTTATTTATTTTAAAATTTATTATTAATTAGTCGCCTTTATCTAAATGATTAACTAAAAACATATTTAGTTAAGCTTCAAAAACCACGCGCTGCTCAGAGGCATACCATTTATAATATGATGACTGAAATACTTTTTCTAAGCTATGCCGTTTTATTTTTAAACTTGGTGTTGTAAACCCGTTGGTAGTATTCCATTCGTCCATCATCACGACTATTTTTTCAATTTGTTCATACTTTTTTAAAGAGGCATTAACCTCTTCTATAGATTGTTGTAAGCTCTCACTTAATTCTACTTTGGTTTTCGCTTTTCCTAATATTGAAATCGTAACTAATGCCATAGGCTGTGGCAAGCCAAAGCCAACTAAGCAGATTTGTTCAATATCTGTATTTTTCGAAATTTTCAATTCAATGGGAGAAGGAGAGATGTACTTTCCTTTATCGGTTTTAAATTGGTCTTTTATTCTACCTGTAATGGTGAGATAACCCTCATCATCATAATCACCAATATCTCCTGTTTTAAAATAGCGATCTTCATCAAATACAGTTGCAGTAATGTCTGGAGCTTTGTAGTAGCCTTTAAAAAGACAACTATTATGAATTAATATTTCACCGCCTTCAGAACGTTTAGTGGTTACACCTTCTAAAGACTTTCCTACTGTACCATTTTTACTTTGACCCTGTGTATTACTATGCGAAATACAGCAATCTTCAGTCATCCCATATATTTGCTGAATTGTAATTCCAATTTTAGAGTACCATTTTACCAAGTCCGATGAAATTGGTGCTGCACCAGAAGCAATAAATCTAGCCTTAGACAAGCCTAATTTTTTTTTAATTTTTTTCTTTACTATAGTGTTTAAAATTGGAATAGATAATAATAATGTCAATTTTTTGTACGGAATAGTCTCTAGTATTTTTTCTTGAAATTTGCCCCAAATTCTTGGAACGGCAAAGAATAAGTCTGGCTGTACAGCCATTAAATTTTTAGAAAATGAATCTAACGAATGTGCGAAAATTAATTGCCCTCCTTGAAAAAGTATGAGATTATAAGCACAGCGTTCTGCTACATGCGCTAATGGTAAATAGGAAAAGAATTTTGGATAAAGAGGCAATTTGGATAGGCCACCCAAAGTCTTAGCGCTAATTGAAAAATTACCAAAAGTATGCATCACACCTTTTGGTTTTCCAGTAGTGCCAGATGTATAAATAATGGTCTGTAATTGGTTAACCTTAGGCATCGAAAAATCGAGTAATTCAGCTTCTTTCTCAATAATTTCTTCCCATGATCGTCCTACCTGTTCTCCAAATATTTTTACACTAATCATAGGAATATTTGGTATGCCGTTCTTTTGGGATTTAAAATTATCTAATTTACCAATGATGATGGCCTTGGCTTCACTGTGAGTTAAAATTTGATTAACTCCTCTTGCACCTAAAGTCGGATAAATAGGAATAGATATATAGCCAGCCATAGAAATAGCCAATTCTGCAAGAATCCAATGCGAACAATTTTTAGAAAGCAGTGCAACATGGCTCTTCTCAGGTAATTTGAGTTGTAATAAATAGGATGCCATTTTTCTGACCTCTCTGCCAGCTTCGTAATAAGAAAAAACATGTTGATGCCCTTCAAAATTTTGAATTAAAAAGGTGTTTTTAGGTGTTTCTTTTTCCCAATGTAGAAAAGCTTCGATTGTAGAATTAAATTCGATCATACTATTGATTTTTAAACCTATAAGTTATGTTTTAAAAGTTTATAATCTGTTTCAAAAATATTTAGCACCTCTGAAGAAGGATTCATCTCCGTTTTTTTAACACCACAATCGGTTAATATTTTAGTCAGATCTTGTGCCTTTTTATGTTTCCAAAACGCAACTTTAGTAAATCCAATGGCATACACTTCGCCCATGTGTTTAAAAATCTGCCGATGATACACCCATTTATCATCCCAGCCTTCCAAGACTAGAGTGATGTCAAATTTAGTCCATCGTTTTAGCGGTTTCTTATAAATGAATTTTTGAGAACCAAGCACAGGGAATATACCTTTTTTAAAAGTGTTATCATAAAGTTTAGAACGAAAAAGCACCTCAAACCTTATAAAATCCATGTAATAGAAATACTTGGAATTTGCCATGTATTTTAAAGAATCACAATCCAAAATACTCACCCTTCTATGACGAGTGAGATTAGCTTCTAAATCTACTTTTTTCCAAAAAAATTTTGAACCTAAATAGAGATAGATTATATGTAACCAATAGTATAACATAGATTTACTATTTAGTTGGTCTCTGCATCTGCTAATGTCTTGGTATCTACATATTGCTGAAAGGCAATAACTTTACCATCTGCATTGAGCGTCCATAAATGTGCTGCTTGCACGTTATAGACCTTTCCTGTTGTTTTTACTTTGGCATCATAACGTAAGGTTGCTAAAACCTTATTATCACTCATGTTATGAAGTTGAATGTCTTTCAAATGAAAATACTCGTGGTTAGCGCCAAGACGTGCAAAAACACCATTTAGTATAGCATCTGAACCAATGTATGGATTGCCATCTGCGAGTGAATTACCTTCGGCTTCGTTCCATTCGATATTAGGATGCATAGATCCCAAAACGGTAGGCATGTCTCCCGTTACGAAAGCTTTATACATATTGTCAATGATTTGAGTATTATCTTTGGTTTCTTCAGTTTTCATTTCAACCCTAATCAATCGAATGGTTACGGTTTTACTCAAATTTGTAACCGTATGTGGTGCTTCTGGTTCTTTATACATCGTAAACGGCATTGGTAAAGGCTCTGAGATTTTTCGTGAGTCAAAAATGATATTGCCTTCACCATCTGAATCCGTAAAATCTCCAGCCTCTTGTATATATAACGCACTCGGCCAACTATGATGATGTAACGGTTCTATTTCACCTGGTAACAAAGAAACTTCTAGCACTCTTACATGATCATTTTCTAACAAAATTTTGTGGTTGTCTGGTGCTGCGATAACCGCATCTAACTCTAATGGCCAATCTGCTGGATTACCTGTTTTGTAGATTAATTTTTGACTAGCTTCCCCTTCTTGCCCTAAACATTTTAGATTTATGGAAATCAGCACGATAAGCGTAAGCAACAACTTAATAGTTTTCATAATTTTGATATTTGGTTTTGTTATTAATTTGATTTATGTACTTCTAATTCTATTTCTATCAAAAATTCTGGAATTGCTAATTCCTTTACACCAAGCCAAGACCCTGTTGGGAATTGGGTTTTATAAATTTCAGTTCTATAGCCAGCAACTTCTAAAAATTTAGCCATATCAGTGGTAAACACATTTTCTACAACCACATCGTTAAATGTGCAGCCATAATGTTTTAGGATTTTGTCTAAATCTGCGTAACAATTTTTCATCTGTTGTTCAAAATTGTCTATTGCAGTTGGGTTGCCTTCATCGTCCATACTTACGGCTCCAGAGATTTTAATTGAATTGCCAATTTTCACAGCATGAGAATAGCCATAAGCTTTTTCAACCTCTGGACGCAGTAAAAAGTAGTCTGGTGTTTCGCTTACAGAATGCGCAATAGTCTCTGCTTTTTCTACTATGGTTACTTGTTTTGGCATTTCACTACAACTTGATATTGAATTGATTAGACTTAAAAAAAGTACTCCTATAATAACTTTTGTTGTTTTACTCACTGCTTTTCTAATATTCATTTTGTGTTCGTGATTTTTCTTTGAGAGGCTCATATTTAATAGTGTTTATTTATGTAAAATTTTCGGGTAATCCCTCTACCTGTTGTTCATCTAAAACCAAAGTTTCATTGGCCTAATTTATATTTGTAGTGTACTCTGTTGATAGTTCATTAATTTCCGTAGAAAGCCGTTTATAGGTTTCTAAATCTTTAGTACTTAAATTGACCCCAGAATGCTTAAATCTATCTAAAACCTTACTTACCAGTATTTTTTTTGGATCTTTAAGCGTTTTGCCTTCTTCTGAATTAGTGTAGGATTGAAAGGTATTATATATGTCTTTGTCAGAACCAATACCAGTGAATAAAGAGTCTGTTTTTATCTTATCTAAATCTAGTACTGCATTAGAAATTGTTACATCTATATAAACTTCTATATGGTCTGCGGTAACATTTGCATAAGCAATGGGCTCATTAAGTGCAACTTTAAAATGGTTGTCCGAAGATAATTCTAATCTTTTAATTTTGGGTTTATCAGAACAGCCTAGTAATAGCGTCACTAAAAAAAGTAAAGTTAGTCTTATCATTATTTATATTGGTATAAAAATTTAGTATAAAATGCGATCAAATACGGTTTCTAAATAGCGTTCTTTCATTGAAAATTTTTTATCGGAATGAAACACGTCTAGAATTTCTTTTTTAAGTTCATTGAGTTCCTTTGGTGTATAGTGATGATGGTTAATTGCATCTTCTATCTTCTCAAAACAACTATCTTCTTCGTCACAACAAAATTCATTATATAATTTATCAAAAATTTCTAGATCTGTTTTAGACTTAATTAAAGCCATTTCCTCTTCTGATTCTTCTTGGTCTATTTTGGCGCAAAGCAGTAAAATGTATATCTTGAGTTCTGCTTTAGTCCATTTGGTTAATTCATTTTTCATAGTTTACATATTATAAATTAGATAATAGATTAGGAATTGTATTGTTCTAAAGTTTTCTTTACAGATTGAAACGGTAACCCTAAGTCTCGTTCTGCCATTTGATTTTGATAGATCACTTTCGGTTGGTTTTTTGGTGCTTTGTTATTTAGCATCAAGTTAACATCTGAAACGGGATAAGTTTCACTAGATAGCAAATAGTTTTTACCATGTAATCCAAAAATAGTTCCTGCTTTAAAAACACCTCGACCTACATCTTTTACATTAACAATAGCCATTTCTGTATCAGTGTCATAAAGCATTTGCACAAATGGATTGGGAGCAAGTTTGTTTTTGATTAAATATTGCAAACCTGTTGACGTTGAATCTTCTCTTTGCGACAGGGACTTTCCAAAGACAGCAACTGGAGAAACGCTAGTAATTTCTACATTAAGTTTTGGGTGCTTTTTTATAAAATCATTAACCGTTTTGTTAGCTATAAATTTTGCCTGAGCATAAGGATGGCTTTCCTCACTTGTAAATGGTTTATCTCTTTCGCTAAAAGTGTCTGTTGGTGTTTTTCCATCAGCTGGTAAAGGGAAATTAGTGTTAAAAGCCGCAACAGAGGCAATGATAACCACTTTATTTACATTTGGCGACTTATTAACGACATCGAGAAAGTTCTCCGTCCCTTTTACGGTTGGGTTAAACAATTCTGCTTTTGCATCTTTAAAGTCTAACTGAAAAGGAGTGCCAGAATGCACAAGGATATCGCAATCTTTCGCAAAGTTTTCTAGCTGTTCTTTATTTTCAACATTAAGCTCACTAATCGATAATTGATCTGCATTGTAGAGTTTATATAAATGCTGGTATTTCTCTTTTTTTGAAATATCGGTTGTAGAAACTATGACCTCAAATCCGTTGTTTAAAAACTGTCTGGTGATGTGGCTTCCTATAAAGCCCGAACCACCTAAGATACCTACTTTTTTCATTCTATTTATTTTTAATTCAATATTTCATTCTATTTTCTTTTAATCTTAAGTCCTTGTATAAATATTTCTGCAATAAATAATGGGATTGCCCAGCTTGCCCAACTCGCTAAAACTAAGACCTCTTCTGGACTTCCAATTTTTAAAGCCACTAATATATCCTCTAAAAACCTGAATGACACAAAAGCTAGCGTTATCACATAACTCCTAATCATCCAGTCTTTATGCAATTCTATCTTCTTGTTTTTTATGGACACAAATGCCATAATTGCTGAAACCGACCAAGCAAAACCAAGTACGAATAATCCAACGGCATAAGGTAAATTAACGTCAGAAGTAACGGCTAAATACATTCCTGATATTCCTGATATTCCTGATAAAATCGTAGAAAATATATAAACACGACCCAATTGCCTATGAACTTTTAGATATTTATTACGAATTTTAGATATGAATTGAAAAGGCCCAATTATTGTTGCAATAATTCCTAAAACAATATGGGGAAATAACCAAATTGCTCTTGGAAAAAAATATGTACCATAATTTTCTTCAGTTACAATTAGCATAGGAAATGCTTTGGTTATTACATAGTAACTTATTAAGAGAACTGTGAGAATCGATAAAGCTATGATGGTATATCTACTTATTGTATTGTTGTTCTTTGATTGTTTGAGTTTGACGGTTTTCATAATTGTCAATTAAATTCAGCTTATGCCAACGGTTAATAGGTCTTAGATTTTGATTTTTAAAAAGTACAGCTAAGGTTATTTTTTAGTCTTACTTATAATATTAGATTTAGATACTACGGTTTCTTTATTGTAAGGTTTTGTTGAAGATTCAAATTCATCTCTGAAACTCTTTCCGATACTGTCACAAGCATTAGTGACCAACTCTAAATATCGTTTTGGCAGGACGGTATTATTTTCTTGATGGTAGTAATAAGTATGTTCTGGTTCTGCTTTGTATGCATATACACTACCACCTTCAAATTGAAGTTCTTCAATTTTATCTGTGACATCGATTCTTTTGTAACCTAATTCTCGCTTGTCAAATTCAACTAATTCTTCTGGTGTTATAAAAAATAGCACACAATTTATCTTCTCATTTTCAGAGTCCATAATATTAAGAGACAGACTATTATGAATGGGAATTGTATCACTCTCATGTAAATAGAAGAATTCTTTAGAAGGAGAGTTTATAGGAGTGTAATAATTCCATGCGCGTTTATAGCCTTGTAGATGAACTAAATATATAGAGTCTTCATATTTTCTTTTTAATGTGTGCTCCATACTTTTTTTAGACATCAATGAACCATAGCCAATCATTCCTATTTTACCTTCTTCAACAGTTATAATTGTTGTTTCTTTATTTTCACTACAGTTAAAGAAAAGCGTTATTAATAGGGTTAGAATATATGACTTCGTTAAATTCATAAGGTATTTAGTTTAACTAAAGGTGAAACTATAGTCAGTAATCTCTTTTTTGCCTTCTGATTCAGAAAATAACGTCCAATAAAGTTCGAACGATTTAAATTGACTGTTTTTTTCATAATTGAATCTAATTATAGATTTACATGCTTTGGTTATTTTAACTCAACTACAACAATTTGTATTAAGTTAACTTCAGTATTTGGCGCTATTAATTATTACAATAAAAAAAGTCGATTCTAGGGAGATACTTATAACCTTATAGAAACTGTATAAAAAGGGGACAGTTTTAACGATTACTAAATTAGTTGGTTTAGTTGATGTTGTCAATCACATCTTCATGTGGTATTGGTGTAACTTTTTATATATTGTGAACGTTAATTATTGACATCAGCCTTCACAAGAAAATATAATAGCAAAGGATTTAGACTAAAACTATTCTGGTTTTACATCGTGTACACTCGAATTAAATATAGGGTTGGTTTCGCGGAGCTTTCTTATAGGAATGTCTTTTAACTGTGCAGAAACATCTTTATAAAATTCATCGCTAAGCATTGCGGTATGTATTGTCCACCAATCTCTTCGACCTGGTGAACTGTGCAATTGGAGCCAATATTTCACTTTTCCAAAATATAAGGTCTCATCAAGTGCTCCTTGCTTATAGAGCTTATGGCACATTTCCCACATGCCTGTTTCATAAAGACACCATAAAGTAAAACGTTGTTTCTCCCACTCTGTAAGCGTATTAAAATCTTCATTTCCGCGCAAGGCTATTTTATAGAGTTCAGTATCACTAGTTAACATATCAACCAACCCTCTTTGATACTCATAAACTGCAACTGTTGCGGCACCACTGAGTTGATTATTATTTTGTCTTATTTGGGCAGATAGATAAATTAAAGTGATTATTACTCCTATAGCTCCTAAAAGTCCTGCTACTGCGCTTATGGCTTCCCAGTTGATATCCATTATTTAATTATTTAAAATTGCGTATGCCTCTAAAACATATAAAACAGGATACAAAATGGTATCTTTGACTGAGTAGTCTCTTGGAAAAGACATATCTAATTGATAATCGTTACCTGTTATTTTAGAAATTACTGTATGGTATGGTTCATATATGATTCTTTCTCTTTCCATTAGTTCTAACTTTTGGCCGAATAGTGAATTATTAAAAATTAATAATAGAACTATTGTAGTTAGTAGTTAAATCAGTTTTGAAATTTTTATTTTGGTTGATTTTTCTTTATTTCTATGTGCTATG
>NZ_CAXBGB010000040.1:0-27784 GCF_963975125.1 uncultured Winogradskyella sp.
TTTTCAAAAAAAGTTTTGTGAATAATACCACCAATAATAGCACCTCCAATTGGAGCTACCCAAAATAACCAAACTTGAGATAAATAAGCACCATCAGCGAATAGAGCCTGACTCAAAGATCTTGCAGGATTCACAGAAGTATTTGTAATAGGAATACTTATTAAGTGAATTAAAGTTAACGCTAAACCAATAGCAATAGGTGCAAATCCTTTTGGAGCCCTCACATTTGTGCTTCCTAAAATAATAATTAAGAAAAATGCAGTTAAAATGACCTCAGCTACTAATGCAGACATCATACTGTACCCACCTGGAGATAGAGCATCATAACCATTAGCAGCAAAACCACCTACCGTTTCAAATCCAGATTTACCAGAAACAATAAGATAAAGTGCTGCAGCTGCAGCAATAGCACCAATAACTTGAACTAAAACATAGCCTATTAAATCTTTGGCTTCAAATTTTCCGCCAGCCCAAAGTCCAATAGACACTGCAGGATTAAAATGCCCACCAGAGATATGGCCAACAGCATAAGCCATAGTTAATACTGTGAGACCAAAAGCTAACGCTACTCCCACAAATCCAATTCCTAATTCTGGAAATCCGGCAGCGAATATTGCACTTCCACAACCTCCAAACACAAGCCAAAATGTTCCGAAAAACTCAGCAAATAATTTTTTCATAATTGATAAATTAGTTAGTAATAAATGTTTATTAGATATACGACACAACAATAGTGTGTTAAGTCACATTGAAGAAGGGGGAGAAAATATAGGTAAAAGCATTATCTTTGTGCTAAATTTAATCATTAAAATGAAACATCCGTTCTTAAACGCTTAAATACGAGAATGAGTGAATACTATGGATGTTACATCTGACAATTAAAAAGCAATAGATATTAACAGATGAAATTACTATTAATTACCCTAACATTATTGGCTCTAGGTGTAGCAGGAATTGCTATAAAAATTTGGGCGAAAAAAGACGGTAAATTTGCTGGTACATGTGCTAGCCAAAACCCAATGCTTAATAAAGAAGGTGAAGCTTGTGGTTTTTGTGGAAAAACGCCAGATGAATATAAGGATTGTAACGAACCTGAACATTCATAAGTCTTAATGACGCTTTCCTCTATACTATTTTATGCATTTATTGTAGTTGTTAGTATTCAAGTTACTTATTATCTCAGTTTTCTATTTTCTTTTGCTCTAAAACGTGACAAGACACGATTAAAAAAGAACATTCCAATTTCAGTTATTATTTGTGCTAAAAATGAGGTTGGAAATTTAAAGAAAAATCTACCTTTAGTATTAGAGCAAGACTACCCGACTTTTGAAGTTGTTTTAGTTAACGACAGTTCTTCTGATGAAACATTAGATATTATGAAGGACTTTGCTAAAAAGTATAAAAACATAAAACTTGTAGATGTAAAAACTATTGAAACGTTTTGGGGAAATAAAAAATATGCATTAACATTAGGTATAAAAGCTTCAAAACATAACTTTTTAGTATTTACAGATGCTGATTGCGCACCAAACTCAAACAAATGGCTAGCTCAGATAAGTAGTAATTTTTCAAATGAAAAATCTATCGTTCTTGGTTATGGTGCTTATGCAAAAAAAGAATTTTCATTTTTGAACAAACTCATTCGTTTTGAAACTGTGATGTCTGCGCTACAGTATTTTTCTTATGCTAATTTAGGATTACCATATATGGGAGTCGGGAGAAACATGGCCTATCGGAAAGAGTTGTTTTTTAACAATTCTGGCTTTAATAGTCATATGAATTTAAAATCTGGTGATGATGATTTGTTTATAAATGAAGTAGCAAACAACAAAAATACTTCAACCTGTTATACCAAAGATAGCCATACGATCTCTGAACCTAAAACGTCTTTCAAAGATTGGATTGTGCAAAAGCGAAGACATATCAGTACCGCAAAATTTTATAAACCCTTGCATAAATTCTTATTAATCCTATTTTATAGTTCTCAACTATTATTTTGGATTATCGGAGTTCTATTAATTACAAAAGGATCTTCTTGGGAGTGGATAACAGCAATGATCGCTCTACGGTTTATCATTCAATTACTATGTTTAGGATTTACGGCAAAAAAACTCAATGAAGTTGACCTTATATTCTTAGTGCCAATTCTCGAATTCTTTTTAATTCTTACACAATTAAGTATCTTTATTGCTAATATTTTATCTAAACCCAAGCATTGGAAGTAAAAGACGCTATTACTAGAGCAAAAAAGAATGATCAAATTGCGTTCAATTTTTTACTAGATACCTTTTGGAATGATGTTTATGGGTTTCAGTTAAAACGAACGCAAAACGAAAATGACGCTGAGGATATCACCATTCAAACTTTTTCTAAAGCTTTTGATAAGATTAGAACTTATAAAGAAGATTATAAGTTTAAGACTTGGCTTATCACCATTTCTAAAAATATACATATTGATCTTGTAAGAAAACAAAAGAAATCTATCAGAAACACTTCTAAAGACAACGAATACCATTATTATGATATTGTTGACGATTCACCAACTCCTGAAGATAAGATTATTACTGAACAAAATTTAGCAAAGCTTCTACGAGATATAAAAAAGCTAAAACCACATTATCAAGAAGTTATTAATTTGAGATATTTTCAAGAATTGAGTTATAAAGAAATATCGGAAGAATTGAACGAGCCTATTAATAATGTTAAAGTAAAATTACTTAGAGCTAAAAAACTATTGGCCGCCATTATTACCAAAAAATAATGTTTTCAACACTCAAAAAACTAGGACCAGGATTACTATTTGCAGGTGCCGCAATTGGAGTATCGCATTTGGTGCAATCCACTAGAGCAGGTGCAGATTTTGGTCTCGGTTTATTATGGGCATTATTACTAGTTAATCTATTCAAGTATCCCTTCTTTCAATTTGGACCAAGATACGCATCCGCAACTGGCGAAAGCCTATTAGAAGGCTATCGTAAACTAGGCAAAGGAGTCCTTATCGCCTATTTCATTTTAAGCTTAGGCACCATGTTCACCATTCAAACAGCAGTAACTATTGTTAGTGCTGGTTTGGCAAATTCTCTTTTTGGTGATATAAGTTTTTTAAATTTAGGATATCCAAGTATTACAAGTGTAGAAATCTGGACGGTTATTATATTATTCATTTGTCTTTTAATTCTATTCCTAGGCAAATACCGGACCTTAGATAAACTCATTAAGTTTATCATTGTAACACTTACATTAAGTACTCTAGTTGCTGTTTATTTTGCTTTTACAGAATTTAACCAACCGATGTTATTAACTCAAGTACTGCCAGAAAACACTACGGAAATAGCCTTTTTAATTGCTTTTATGGGTTGGATGCCAGCTCCATTAGATATATCGGTATGGCACTCTATATGGGCAATAGAAAAAAAGAAAAACGATGGTACATTTGCACCAAAAGCTGCACTACTCGATTTTAATATTGGTTATATAAGCGCCATCATTTTGGGTATCACTTTTGTGTGCTTAGGCTATTTTGTAATGTATGATACAGGTGAAACATTTAGTAACAAAGCAGCTGTTTTTTCTAATCAGCTCATAGATTTATATACAAAAAATTTAGGGGATTGGACCTATATTATTATTGGTGTTGCCGCTTTTACAACTATGTTTAGCACTACTATAACCACATTAGATGCCTCACCTAGAGCGATGTCCAAGAGTTTAGAATTGCTCACAGAAACAACATTCCGAAGAGGATATTTATTTTGGATTTTAATATTAACTTTGGGCACCATAATTATCTTTTTTGTTTTCGCCTCAGAAATGGGAAAACTTATTAAGATTGCAACAATACTTTCTTTTATAACTGCACCTTTTTATGCCATCATTAATTACAAATTAATTTCTAGCAACCACACACCAAAAGAGTGGAGACCAAGCTTAAGACTTCATGTTTTATCGTGGTTAGGCATCCTCTTTTTAATTGGTTTTAGCGTCTGGTATCTTACCTTTCTATAATCTATTTTAATTATTTACTTCGTATCTTTGTTGCCTGAAATTGAAAATGCATGGAAACCAAAGTTGCTTCAGATATTTTACCAGAACGCAAACCAAGATGGCTTAAGGTTAAACTACCTACTGGAAAGAAATATACCGAATTAAGAAGTTTAGTTGATAAGTACAAACTTAATACCATTTGTACATCTGGAAGTTGCCCAAATATGGGTGAGTGTTGGGGAGAAGGCACAGCTACTTTTATGATTTTAGGAAATGTCTGCACACGTTCTTGCGGCTTTTGTGGTGTTAAAACTGGGCGACCAGAAACTGTAGATTGGGATGAACCAGAAAAAGTAGCACGTTCTATAAAGCTAATGCAAATTAAACACGCTGTTTTAACAAGTGTTGACAGAGACGATTTAAAAGACATGGGAAGCATTATGTGGTCCGAAACTGTAAAAGCAGTAAAACGTATGAATCCTGAAACAACACTTGAAACACTTATACCAGATTTTCAAGGTATAGAGAAACATATTGATCGCATAATAGATGTGGCACCAGAAGTAGTATCTCATAATATTGAAACCGTAAGAAGACTTACACGTGACGTGAGAATACAAGCGAAATACGACCGTAGTATGGGTGTTTTAAAATATTTAAAACAACAAGGACAACGCAGAACTAAATCTGGGATTATGTTAGGTTTAGGTGAAAAACGTGAAGAAGTTATCGAAACATTGCACGATTTACGAAATAATGATGTTGACGTGGTAACTATTGGTCAGTATCTTCAACCAAGTAAAAAACATTTACCAGTGAAACAGTTTGTTAATCCAGATCAGTTTGATGAATACAAATCTATAGGTATAAGTTTAGGATTCAGACATGTAGAAAGTAGTGCTTTAGTGAGATCGTCTTACAAGGCTCAAAAACACATTAACTAATGATTACTATTGCCATAAACGGTTTTGGCAGAATTGGTCGTCGTGTCTTTAGATTGGCACTGCAACATCCTCAAATACAAGTTGTAGCCATTAATGATTTAGCAGACACTAAAACATTAAGCCATCTATTAAAATACGATAGTATTCATGGTGTTTTAAATGAAGTGATCTCTTTTGATAAAAATCATATCATTGTTAATGATCGTTTAATCCCTTTATACAATAAATCACATCCTAAAGATATTGATTGGTCATCAATTCAGCCAGATTTTGTAATAGAATCTACAGGGAAATTTAATACCAAAGCCGAACTTCAACATCATATAAATAATGGAGCAAAGCAAGTCATTTTATCAGTTCCATCGCTAGAAGATGATATTAAAACGATTGTTCTCGGTGTTAATGATTACATTTTAGATGGATCAGAATCTGTATTATCTAACGCATCATGCACAACAAACAATGCGGCACCAATGATTGCTTTAATAAAAGAGCATTTTGGTATTAGACAAGCATATATCACAACGATTCACTCTTATACAACCGATCAAAGTTTACACGACCAACCTCACCGAGATTTGAGACGTGCCAGAGCAGCTGGTCAATCTATTGTGCCAACAACAACTGGAGCAGCTAAAGCCTTGACAAAGATTTTTCCAGATTTATCTAATGTTATTGGCGGTTGTGGTATTAGAGTTCCAGTAGCTAACGGCTCTTTAACTGATATTACTATTAATGTTGAAAAATCAACATCGATAGAAGAGGTGAATGCCATTTTTAAAAACGCAGCTGCCACAAACTTAAAAGGTATTATAGAATATACCGAAGACCCAATTGTATCTATTGATATTGTTGGTAATACGCACTCTTGTATCTTTGATGCACTAATGACATCTGTTATTGGTGATATGGTAAAAATTGTGGGTTGGTACGATAATGAGACTGGTTACAGCTCAAGAATTTTAGATTTAATTTGCAATTTGTCGGATAAAAAAGCACTTTTGTCGAATAAATAATTATATTTGTTTAAATTAAAGTGAGCTGAAATGTCCCGAATCAAATATTACATATTTGTTTTTTTAGCATGTTTTTGTAGTCTGATTTTCGCACAACAAGATAGTGTAGAAGATACAGACATGCTCTCGTTAAGACTTCAAGAACATATCGATCAAGCTAAATTAGATAGTGATCGCGGTGTTTATTACAATGCATTAGACAACTTAGAAAAAGCATTAGGCATTGCAGAAAAAATTGACGATAAATCTAGCCAAGGTAAAGTTTATACAAAAATCGCAAAAGTTCAATTTCTCGTCAATGAGCAAGATCAGGCCAATATTTCTCTAGCAAAAGCTACAAAGCTACAACGTGAAAATAATGACTTTGCCAACTTAGCAATTACTTATAATATTAAAGGAGTTATTCAAAGTACCAAGGAGGAATATGAAAGTGCTTTAGAGTACTTTAACTCAGCTAAAACTTTATTTGAACAAGAGAGTTTAGAAGAATATATTTCTGAAGTTACTTTAAATGAAGCTAAAGCCTTGATTGCACTAAACCGTTATGAAGAAGCTAAAGCAAAACTAGAAAAAACAATTATCCTTGCTAAAAAGTATGAACAAAAACGTCGTCTGAGCAGTGCCTTAATACAAAAAGGAAAAGTCTCTAGCGCGTTAAACAACAGTAAGTTAGCTTTATATCAAACAGAAGAAGGTCTCTCGATAGCACAGGCTAATAACATTTCAGAAAATATTAACGACGCCTATTTAACCTTAAGCGATATCTATAAAAAACAAGGTGATTATAAAAATTCTTTTAATTATATCACAAAACATATACAGATATCAGATTCCATACTAAACGTAAGGCGCGAAAACTTAGCACTAGGTATTACGGGTCAATCCATAAATCAATACAAGGATGCAAAAAATGCTCAATTAAAGGCAACATTAGATGAAGTAAGTGCTGAAAGTAATTTCACAAGAATTACAACCATATTAAGTATTGCATTAATCACCATCTTATCACTCTTAACCTTGTCATTATATAAAAACAATAATATAAGGTTGAAAACTAACAATATGCTTCATAAAAAAAATGATGAACTTATTGTTGCAAAAGAGAAAGCAGATTTAGCGTCTAAAACTAAGGCCAATTTCTTGTCAACCGTAACACATGAGTTACGAACGCCCCTTTATGCAGTAACCGGACTTACTAATATGTTATTAGACGAAGAACCTAAAGAGCATCAAATACCGCATTTAAAATCATTAAAATTTTCAGGAGATTATCTATTAACTTTTATTAATGATATTCTTCAAATTAATAAAATTGAAGCTAACAAAGTTGAATTAGACCCAGAACAATTCAACCTAAAAAATAAACTCGAAAATGTAATCTCTGCACTTAGCAACTCAGCTAAGGTTAACGGTACCCAAATACATTTTGATTATGAAGACAGTTTACCAGAATCATATTTTGGTGATCAATTGAAGATTTCCCAAATCTTAATTAACCTACTTGGAAATGCTATTAAATTCACAAAAGATGGCGACATCTGGGTGAGAGCGTACAAAATCAATCAAAAAAACAAAAAGTACACCCTTCGCTTTGAAATTGAAGATAATGGTATTGGTATTACAAAAGAAAAACAAGACCACATGTTTGAGAGTTTCTCTCAAGGCTCTGTACAAATTAACAGAAAATATGGTGGCACTGGTCTTGGTTTATCTATTGTAAAAGGACTTATTCAAATTCTTAAAGGTAAAATTTACTTAAAGAGTGAGCTTGGTAAAGGCACAACATTCTTTTTTGAAATTCCTTTAGAATATGCTGAAAAAGTAGAAAAACCTAAAGTAGAAAAAATTAAAAAATCTAGTAAGATGGACGATTTGGATTTAAGTGAAATTAAAATTTTAATTGTAGAAGACAACAAAATTAATCAAATGATTACCAAAAAGATTCTCAATAAAATGGATCTTTATTGCGATGTTGTTGACAATGGTGAAGCCGCTGTAGAACAAGTTAAAAATATTGAGTACAATGTTGTGTTAATGGATATACACATGCCAGGCATTAGCGGATTGGAGGCGACAAAAATCATAAGAACTTTTGATAAAGAGTTAACCATTTTTGCACTTACTGCTGTAACTTTAGAAGATAAAATGCATGAGTTTGGTGATGCAGGATTTGATGACATCATTTCAAAACCTTTCAAACAAGAAGATTTTGAAGAGAAATTATATACAGCACTTTCAGGTGAAAAAATTGTCTCTAGCTTTTTTAGCTAATAAATGACGTTATTGCAGTATTAAAAATTTCTGCTTTATCTATTTTAATTTGTATTGGTAAATAATACAAGTTATCTTTTAAACTTTCATTATTTGACAAACGTACATAGTCTTTTTCTGTTGTAATTATTAAAGATTTATCAGCAAAATCTTCTATGTCTGAAGCTTTAAAATTATAGTGATCACCATATTCTAAATGATCAAACTTCAATCCTTTATTAGCTAAAAAATCAACCAAAGGTTTCGCATTGGCAATACCTGTAACCAAAGTAAATTTTTGAAGTGTGGCTAATTTCAAAGATTTAAAACTTGATATTACAGTATCTGCATAATCAATATAACTAAAGAATAGCTTTTGATGATTTTGCAATTTTATCTTCGAAATTATCATATTTTTCTCATCTTCAGAAATATCCTTTCTACATTTAGTAACTACAATTATATCTGCTCTTTTAGCACCAGAACTCGGTTCTCTTAAATTTCCTGTTGGCAAAACAATATCTTTATAATAGAGATTATTATATGCTGTTAGAAGAATATTAAACCCAGCTTTAACTTTTCTATGTTGATAGGCATCATCTAGTAAAATAACATCGGGTTGCTGTTTTAATTTTCTAAGTTGTGTTATTCCGCTTTGTCTATTGCCATCTACAGCAACTATTATATCATTAAACTTACTATAGAATTGAAAAGGCTCGTCACCAATGCTATTTACATTTGTATTTTCGTCAGCCAAAACAAAACCTTCAGTCTTTCGTTTATAACCTCTACTTAATGTCGCTATTGAATTATCATCTTTCAATAATCGAATTAAATATTCAATCATGGGAGTTTTTCCTGTGCCACCAGTACTGAGATTTCCAACACAAACCACAGGAAAATCATATGATTTTGAATACTTAATACCAAGATCGTAAAGTTTATTACGCAACCATGTCACGATATAATAAATAGGAACAATTGGAAATAATATAATTCTAATGAATTTCATGAATTTTTATTCACTGTTTTTTGGTCACATGGAACATCAAAATAACAATATTGATCCAAATGCAAATTTAAAGCTTGATGTTTCATTGGTACTAAAATATGTTATTTTTGATACAAATTCACACTTTATGATTGTTCAAGATGTTATTAATCAGTTACACAACTTAGCTCCTTTAGCTTATGCCGAAGATTTCGATAATGTTGGGCTATTAATTGGAGACAAAAATCAACCTGTTTCTGGCATTTTGGTCACTTTAGATACACTTGAGGCTGTTGTTGATGAGGCAATTGGCAATAATTGCAATCTCATTGTTAGCTTTCATCCCATTATATTTAAAGAACTAAAAAAATTAACTGGCAAAACATATGTAGAACGTGTAGTTATAAAAGCCATACAACATAATATTGCTATTTTTTCAATTCATACTGCTTTAGACAATGCTGTTGAAGGTGTTAATTCTATTATTTGTGACCAATTAGGTCTAAAAAATAAAAAGATATTAATCCCTCAATCTGGTACCATTAAAAAACTACAAACCTACATTCCTAAAGCAAATGCTGAAGCACTTAGAAATGCATTGTTCAAAGCTGGTGCTGGGAGTATTGGTAATTATGAATCTTGCAGTTTTAATGTTGATGGTAAAGGTACCTATATGGGAAATGAAGATTCTAACCCCATAATTGGTCAAAAAGGTGAATTACATACAGAAAATGAAACCGCAATTTCTGTCACTTTCAAAAAACATTTAGAGACTAAAGTATTAAAAACGTTGTTTGAAACTCATCCATACGAAGAAGTTGCCTATGAAGTTTCGACCTTAGAAAACACCAATCAACATATTGGTATAGGTATGATTGGTGAACTAGAAGAACCTATGAATGTTACGGACTGTCTTAAATTCATTAAAAGAAGAATGAATACTGAATGTATTAGACATTCTAAACTAACAAATAAATCTATAAAACGTATTGCGGTTTTAGGTGGCTCTGGTAGTTTTGCAATAAACGCTGCAAAAGCCTCAGGTGCAGACATTTTGGTTACAGCAGATCTAAAATATCATGATTTTTTCAGTGCTGAAAATGAGATTATTTTAGCTGATATAGGACATTATGAAAGTGAGCAGTTCACAAAAACGTTTTTAGTGGACTATCTCTCGAAAAAAATTACTAATTTTGCAATCATTTTATCAAAGACAAATACAAATCCGGTAAAGTATTTATAATTATGGCAAAAAAAGCTGAAGCTTCTGTTGAAGAGCGATTAAGAGCACTATTTGATTTACAATTAATTGACTCTAGAGTAGACGAAATAAGAAATGTCAGAGGAGAACTTCCACTAGAAGTTGGAGATTTAGAAGATGAAGTTGAGGGTCTTAGCACAAGAATGGAAAAGCTAAATGATAACCTTTCTATTATTGATGATGAGATTAAAGGAAAGAAAAACTTAATCGAAGAAGCGAAATCTTTAATAAAAAAATACAGTGAGCAACAAAAAAATGTTAGAAATAACAGAGAATACAACTCATTGACTAAAGAAATTGAATTTCAGGAATTAGAAATTCAACTCGCTGAAAAACATATCAAAGAATTTAAAGTTCAGATCGATCAGAAAAAAGTAGTTATTTCTGAAACTAAAGATCGCTTAAAAGACCGTAATGCACACCTTAAGCATAAAAAAGGTGAGTTAAACGAAATCTTAAAAGAAACTGAAAAAGAAGAAGACGCACTTAACAGTAAATCTGAAGAATTTCAAAAGAAAATTGACGATCGTTTAGTAAATGCGTACCACAGAATTAGAAACAATGTTAAAAATGGTTTAGCTGTTGTTGCTATTGAACGTGGTGCTTCTGGTGGTTCTTTCTTTACAATTCCTCCACAAGTACAAGTAGAAATTGCATCTCGTAAAAAAGTAATTACTGATGAGCACAGTGGACGTATCTTAGTTGATGCAGAATTAGCTGAAGAAGAAAAAGTGAAAATGAAAAAATTATTTGCTAAACTTAGTAAATAATAACTACTATATATAATTAGAAAGCCTTTGCAATTGCAGAGGCTTTTTTTATTTAAAAAATTTAAAACAATTCGCTATTAAGGATTTGTAATTTTACACGACTATTAAAAAAGGAAATAATATCGGGTTTAAATTTGATGAGATCCTGAATTAACTTGAAGATAAAATGAAAAAAATATTTTACGTTTTAAGTATCACCCTATTATTTAGCTGTTATAATTCAGCTCAGGTAAGCGAAAAACAACAAGCCGTTATCGATGCCAAACCGGTTGTAGTGGCATTACAAACTGGCAAAGCAAGAGCCTATTTTGCGAGTGGTTGCTTTTGGTGTGTTGAAGCAATATACGAAAGTGTAAAAGGTGTTGAAGAAGTTATAAATGGTTATTCTGGTGGATATACTAATAACCCAACTTATGACGCGAGTAACACAGGGAGAACAGGACATGCTGAAGCCGTAGAGGTTATTTACGACCCTGAAATTGTGAGTTTTGCTACATTAGTAGATGTATATTTTGGTTCTCAAAACACAACACAAGTTAATGGTCAAGGGCCAGATAGAGGTTCACAATACCGCTCAATTATTTTTTACCAAGATGATGTACAAAAGAAAATTATAGAAGAAAAAAAAGCGGCTTTAGCCAAAGAATTAGATGCAACAATTGCAGCTGAAATTTACCCATTTCAAAAATTTTGGAAAGGTGAAGATTACCATCAAAATTACGAACGTCTGCATCCTAACCAAGGTTATATAAGAAATGTGTCTGTTCCAAGACTGAATCTATTTAAATCTAAGTTTCCTGAGTTATTAAAGGAGAATCACAAACATTAAACAAATTTTGCTGTCATGTTGAGCACAGTCGAAACCTATAATAGGTTATTAAAGAATAGAATAAACTTAGACTTCGCTCAGTTAGACAGCATATTTAACTTACAGAACTATATTTTCGTCGCCTTTAACTCAAAAATCATAGGAAAAAGTTGATCTTTCATCTTATACATTCCATTATCTAATTTTATTAAATCTGGAAACACATCATACGGACTTTCGTCATACTCATTAAGATACTCAATTTGTAAACCAGCTTCTATAAGTGAATTTACGACTTCGCTTAACCCATGATTCCAGCCATATTCCTTACTTACCATTTTTGAAGCTTGATTAGCATAAGTCCCTTCATATTCTTCATAAATTACTTCCTTTCTGCTATAATGATATTTCATTTTAACTTCATCATCAATGTAATCGAACATCCAAAGTATGGGATGAAACTCTACAATATAAAATGTGCCACCAACCTTTAATCGTTCCGCAATCATTTTTGCCCAAGGCTTTAAATCTGGCAACCAACCAATCACACCATAACTCGTAAAGACAATATCAAAGGTGTCCTTAATATGCTCTGTGGTATCCAAAACATTACAACACACAAAATCAGCATCAAGCTTTAATTCATCATTAAGCTGCTTGGCCAGTTTCACACCTTCATCACTCAAATCTACTCCAACTACTTTCGCTCCCATCCGACTCCAACTCAATGTATCTTGTCCGAAATGACATTGTAAGTGCAATAATGACTTCCCTTTGACATCACCTAATGCTTTCAACTCATAAGGCATTAATGAGGTCTCACCAGATTTAAAAGCATCCATTTTATACATTACACTTTGTGCATGTATGCCAACTTTCTGGTTCCAAGTGTCTTTATTTACCTCAAAATAATTAGTGTTCTCTTCCATCCTTGGTTAATTTTGCTTCTAAATTAGAATTTCTTTTTGATATGAAGTCATTATACATTGGTTTGATTTGTCTATTACTGGTTTTTGCATGTAAAACTGATAAGTCAGAAACACTAGTGACAGAAGAAACTAAAGAATTAACCATATCCAAAAAAATCGCAAATGCACATGGCTTCGAAAACTGGAAAAACGTATCTGAAGTAAAATTCACATTTAAAGTAGATAGAGACACCATAAAAGGAAAAGGAAGATCTTGGGTATGGAAGCCAAAAGAAGATAGCGTAAAAATGATGGCTGGTAAAACAACTGTTGAATATGTTAGAAGTAAAATGGATAGCTCTCACGTAGGAGCAGACAGAGGATTTATTAATGACAAATTTTGGCTTTTAATACCTTTTCAATTGGTTTGGGATAAAGACATTATGATATCAGATATTTTATGCGCTGAAACACCTATTAGCAAAGAGGTGCATTATAAAATAACAATAACATATCCAGATGAAGGTGGTTATACACCTGGAGATGCTTATGATATTTATTACGATAAGAATTATTTAATAAGAGAATGGGTATTTAGAAAAGGAAATTCTGAAGAACCCTCACTTACGACTACATTCGAAAACTATAAAAATTACAACGGAATTAAAATTGCAACTGATCACAAACAAGAAGGTGGCAATTGGAATTTAAATTTCGAAGATGTAAGTATTGCTTTGGAAGAATAGAATTATGGCATTACTTTTGTAACCTATAATGTAAGTTTCACGTATAGAGTTTCGACTTAAAACGTATAGCTTACATTTTCCGCCTTTTGGCGCCTATATATATCAAAGCACTTTATCTTTCGAGTTAAAGTGCTTTACTTTTATCCTCTAAAATCTTCTTTTACATGTGCACCATCACAGAATGGCTTGTTTTGTGAAGCACCACAACGACAAAAAGCAGTTGTTTTATTTTTTGTTTCTTCACTACCATCTTTATGTGTCACTTTTAAAGTGCCATAAACTAACAATGGGCCATTTTCTAAAACTTCAACTTTAGTCTCTAAAGATTCGGATGTTTTATCATCTTCATTATTCATGTAAAAACTTAACGCACCAGAAGGACATTTTTTAATTGTACTTACTAAGTCTTTAGTAGATGCTGCATCAATCTTAATCCAAGGCTTATCATTTGGTAGAAACACATTTGGCAAATTCTTCACACAAATTGCTGAATGAATACATTTTTCAGCTTCCCAAACCACAGTAACCTCATTATTAGTATACTCTTTTATCTTTCCCATACCTTAATTCTTTCTTTAAAGATAACTAAATTTCTTGTTGAATAAAACATCTTTAATCCTTCGCTTTAAATCCTTATTTTTGTTAATACCAGATGAATATCAAAATTATTGATGGTAAATTTGAATTATATTTTCTTTAGATTTTGAAAGAAAATATAAGCATAGCATTAGTTACGGTTCTATTTTATATTGAAATATAAAGGAAATAGAAACGAATTTAACCCATCATTTTGTTGTTTATTTGGTATAATAACCAAAAAACTAATTCACTTTGTCCAACTATAAACCTGGTCTTGATTACGCAAAACAACAAGACACTTTAGACGAATTATCAAGCTACAGACAACAGTTTCATATTCCAAAAGACAAAAACGGAAATGATCTGATATACCTCTGTGGTAACTCACTTGGCTTACAACCAAAATCAACTAAAGCATATATAAATCAGGAATTAGAGGATTGGGCTAATCTAGGAGTAGAAGGTCATACTGATGCAAAGAATCCTTGGTTGCCTTATCACGAATTTTTAACAGATGCTAGTGCAAAACTAGTTGGTGCAAAACCAATTGAAGTCGTCACCATGAATTCCTTAACTGCGAATCTTCATTTTATGATGGCTTCATTCTATAAACCTACAAAAGAGCGTTATAAAATAGTTATTGAAAGTGATGCTTTTCCATCAGATAAATATGCAGTAGAATCACAATTACGCCATCATGGCTATGACGACAAAGAAGGTCTTATTCTTTGGACACCAAAAGACGGTGAAGAACTATTGCGTTACGAAGACTTAGAAACCATATTAGAAGCTCATGGTAATGAAATTGCTTTAGTGATGATTGGTGGAGTTAATTATTACACTGGGCAGTTCTTCGATTTTAAACGTATTACAAAACTAGGTCACAAACATGGTTGCATGGTTGGTTTTGATTGTGCACATGGAGCAGGAAATGTAGATTTAGATCTACACAACTCTGGTGCTGATTTTGCGGTTTGGTGTACCTATAAATATTTAAATTCAGGACCAGGAAGCCTATCTGGTTGTTTTGTGCACGAACGACATGCTTACGATAAAACATTAAACCGATTTACAGGTTGGTGGAGTCATAACAAAGACACACGTTTTAATATGCGACATGAGTTTGATGTATTACCAGGAGCTGAAGGTTGGCAATTGAGTAATCCACCGATTTTATCTATGGCTGCAATTAAAGCGTCTTTAGATATGTTTAATGAGGTTGGTTTAGACAAACTTCTAAAAAAATCGAAAGCATTAACTGGCTATTTCGAATTCTTATTAAAGCAACTTGGTGAAGGTACCATTAGAATAATTACACCAGAAAATCCAGAGGAACGTGGTTGCCAATTATCCATACAAGTATTAAACGCAAACAAAACATTACATACTAAATTAACCGAAGCAGGAGTTATAAGTGACTGGAGAGAGCCAGATGTTATTAGATGTGCACCTGTACCATTATATAATTCTTTTACAGATCTATATCTTATGGTTGAAAAAATGAAAGAAATATTAAAAACCCCTTCCTAACCTTTCCAAGGGAAGGAACTGTTATGGATTTAATAACAAAAATAGAATACTGACTAGATTGAGAACAAAATAATTAAATTATCAAGTCCTGAATCAATTCAGAGAATTGAACATCAAAATTCAGAAATAAAGAGCGAAGGAATGTAGATGCGAAGCAAAGCTTCAAGCACGGAATTCCGAAAGCGAATGATGCTTTAGCAATTTCCTAATTTTGATCGTGATTTTTTGGTTCGTTTTGTATCAAGACAAAATGAACATAATAAATTAAAATATGAGATCCTGAAACAAGTTCAGAATGACAAAAAATAAAATGAGTAACAAACAACAAAACATATTAATCATTGGAGCAGGACTCTGTGGAAGTTTATTAGCCTTAAGACTAGGACAACGAGGATACAACGTTACCGTTTACGAAATGCGTCCAGATTTACGTAAAACAGACATATCTGCAGGTCGATCAATTAACTTAGCATTTTCAGATCGTGGTAATAAAGCGATGAAATTGGTTGGTGTTGAAGACAAAGTAAAAGACTTATGCATACCAATGAATGGTCGTATGCTACATGATAAAGAAGGCAATACCTTTTTATCTAATTACAGCGGTCGTGAGCATGAGTACATTAACTCTATCTCAAGAGGTGAACTTAATGGATTACTATTAACTGAAGCCGAAAAGTACGAGAATGTCAGCATTCATTTTAATAAAAAATGTAAGTCAGTTGATTTTGAAAAGACCACTGCATTATTTAAAGATTATCATACCAAAGAAGAATTTATAGAAGATGCCGATTGTATTATTGCAACTGATGGAGCAGGTTCAGCATTACGAAGAAGTTATTATTTAGAGCGTAAATTCTTATTTAGTTTCTCACAAGATTATTTAACTCATGGCTACAAAGAACTCTCTATTCTTCCTACGGAAACTGGAGATTATAAAACTTATAAAAACGCACTACACATTTGGCCAAGAGGAGACTTTATGGTTATTGCATTACCGAATTTAGATGGTAGTTTTACAGTCACTTTATTTTTGAGTTATACTGAAGGCGAATACAATTTTAATAACCTAACCACACCAGAAATCGTAACAGAATTCTTTCAGAAAGAATTCCCTGATGCTTTAGAATTGATGCCAAATTTAGTTGAAGACTTTTTTGAAAATACAACAGCACCTTTAGGAACCGTAAAATGTTCACCATGGCATTATAAAGGAAACACACTATTGATGGGTGATTCGGCTCACGCAATTGTTCCATTTTATGGTCAAGGCATGAATGCTTCTTTTGAAGATGTGGTAGAATTTGATGCTGTATTAGACCAACACGAAGGAGATTGGGAAACCATTTTTACGGCTTACGAAAAAACACGAAAGAAGGATACAGATGCTATCGCTGATTTAGCCATTGATAATTTTCACGAAATGAAGGATCATGTTGGTCAGGCTATTTTTCAAGAAAAGCGAAAAATTGAAATGGCATTAGAAAAAGAATTTCCAGAAGATTATTCTTCAAAATATAGTCTAGTTACCTTTAATGAAGATATTGGTTATAGAGAAGCGATGTTAAGAGGAAGAGCACAAGATAAAGCCATATTAAATATGTTATCTGACGGAATTATTTCAACTTCAGATGACCTTAAAGACATTTTAGACAAAGTAAAAACTGAAACTGAAGCAATTTTAGAAGACGATAAAATTGCTGGATTACATTAAAATTGAAATGTCATTACGAGGAACGCAGGGACGCTGTAATCTTTTTAATTGAAGTTTCATACAAACAGATTGCCACAGCAAATAAAAATTTGCTTCGCAATGACAGATAATATTAAGTTATGAGTAAAAAAAATAATGAGATTCCTGCTTCCGCAGGAACTGGTGTAACACCAAGAGGAGCCTATCCACACGTTAAACAAGTTGGCGATTTCATTTTCGTCTCTGGTACAAGTTCTCGAAGACCAGATAACACTATTGCAGGAGTTGATATCATTGACGAAATGGGTACCAAACGTCTAAATGCAGAAGTGCAAACACGAGAAGTCTTAAAAAACATAGAAAAGAACTTAGCTAAAGTTGGAGCCACATTAAAAGATGTGGTTGATGTCACATCTTTTTTAGTAAACATGAATGACTTTGCAGGCTACAATAAAGCTTACGGAGAATTCTTTGATAAAGAAACAGGACCAACCAGAACAACAGTCGCTGTACACCAATTACCACATCCAGATTTGGTAGTGGAAATTAAAGTAATGGCTTATAAGACATCTTAATGTGAACATTAAAAACTACATAAACGGCAACTTCCATGATCCAATGCCTAAACTTGGAAATTACTATTGTATAATATTTTTCTTGATTCTGTGTTCTTCGTGTAAAAACTCAGAAAAGGAAATACTGATTAATGAAGTTGAAGAAGAAGTCATTGAAACACCTGTAATTACTAATGAATTTAAAATTGAATTTTTAAATGATATTTTAAAAGACACTTTAATCCTATCTGCCAAATATGTAAATGCTATAATTTTTGAAAAAAAAATTACAAATGATAAAAGAATAGTAAATGCAAAAGGTAAAGTTGAATCTATATCTGACATTCAACTTATCGCAATTACACTAAGCGAAAAAGACACTTCTTTTGTGTATAATCAAACATTAAACAAAGAATTTAATATTGAAAAACTCAAACCTTTAGGATATAATGTAATAGACTGGAAAAACATAAGAGAAGATATATATGTTGGAGATAGTCTTGTTGAAGAACGTGTATTTGTATCAACCGATTCATTAGAAAATATTTATCACTATTTAGAAAAAAATAGTAGTATCTCTATAAGCAAACCTATCTTTAATAAATCACTAAACAAAGCATATATAGAAGTAGATTTTTCATATTATTATGGATATAACTATCTATTTGAGAGAACAAATAATACGTGGAAATTTATAGATTATGCAGGGCAATGGATAAGATGAACATAAAAAACTACATAAACGGCAACTTCCATAATCCAATCAACAATGACTGGATAGACAACTATAATCCATCAAATGGAAATGTTTACGGAAAAATACCTGACTCTTCTAAAGAAGATGTTGAAAACGCATACATCGCAGCAAAATCTGCTTTTCCGAGTTGGTCGCAAACCACTTTAGAAGAACGGAGTCGTATTCTTATTAAAATTTCAGAATTACTAGAGGCCAACTTGCAACGTTTTGCCGAAGCCGAAAGCAAAGACAACGGGAAACCTGTGTCTTTAGCAAAAGCAATTGATATACCAAGAGCAGCAAGTAATTTTAGATTCTTTGGTAATGCCATTACACAGTTTGCTAGTGAAAGTCACGAAAGTATAGGACAACAAGCAATCAACTACACATTAAGACAACCCATTGGAGTTGTAGGGTGTATTTCACCATGGAACCTTCCTCTCTATCTCTTTACTTGGAAAATCGCACCTGCAATTGCAGCAGGAAACTGCGTCGTTGCTAAACCAAGTGAAGTGACACCAATGACAGCTTATTTGTTAGGAGAGATTTGCAACGAAGCAGGTTTACCAAAAGGAGTATTAAATATTGTTCACGGACGTGGAGGTTCAACAGGACAAGCCATTGTGGAACATCCAGATATTAAAGCCATTTCTTTTACAGGAGGTACAGCAACAGGAGCACACATCGCAAAAGTAGCTGCACCAATGTTTAAAAAACTATCCTTAGAATTAGGTGGTAAAAACCCAAACATCATTTTTGCAGATTGCGATTATGACGATATGCTAGATACAACTGTTCGTTCATCATTTGCTAATCAAGGGCAAATCTGTCTCTGTGGAAGTCGTATTTTTGTAGAAGCTTCTATTTATAATAAATTCAAAACGGACTTTGTAGCAAAAGTAAAAGCATTAAAAGTTGGTCATCCATCAGAAAAAGATACTAATATTGGCGCTTTAGTCTCAAAACCACATTTAGAAAAAGTAAAAGAATACATTAACATCGCTAAAGAAGAAAACGGAACTGTTTTATGTGGTGGCAATGAAGTCATCGTAAAAGGTTTTGAAAACGGTTACTATTTAGAACCAACTGTTATTGAAGTTCCAAACGATGAATGTCGTGTCAATCAAGAAGAAATATTTGGTCCTGTGGTTACTATAATGCCATTTAATAGCGAAGATGAAGTCATTCAAATGGCAAACAAAGTAAAATATGGCTTATCGGCTACGCTTTGGACAAACAACCTTAAACGCACTATGCGTATGAGCAATCAATTACAAGCTGGTATTGTTTGGGTAAATACGTGGATGTTACGTGATTTACGCACACCTTTTGGTGGTGTAAAAGCATCTGGAGTTGGCAGAGAAGGTGGTTTTGAAGCCTTACGCTTTTTTACAGAAGCTAAGAATGTTTGTATAAAGTATTAAAATGTCATTGCGAGGAATGAAAAGACGTAGCAATCTCATAAATTGAAATAAAAGTTATTAATTAAAAGATTCCTGACTTCACAGGAAATAGATATGGATTTACAACTAAACAACAAATACGCATTAGTTTGCGGAAGCACAGCAGGAATAGGCAAAGCAACAGCATTAGCCTTAGCCGAAGAAGGAGTTATTGTAACCCTAATTGCTAGAAACGAAGACAAGTTAAAAGCGACGCTTGCTGAATTACCTCAACAAAGAAATCACGATTATATTGTTGCCGATTTTTCAGATCCAACGGAATTGAAAGCGAAAGTAAGCGACTATATTTCTAAACATCATGGCTTTCATATTTTAGTCAATAATACAGGTGGACCAAAAGGTGGACCCGTTTTTTCTGCTGATGTAGAAGAGTTTGAAGATGCTTTTACACAGCATTTAAAATGTAATCATGTGCTAGCTCAAGCTACTGTTCCATTTATGAAAAGTGAAAGTTATGGTCGTATTATTAATGTCATTTCAACTTCTGTTAAACAACCTTTAGACGGACTAGGAGTTAGCAATACCATTCGTGGAGCTGTTGCAAATTGGAGTAAAACCTTAGCTAACGAACTTGGTCAATTTGGTATCACAGTAAACAATGTGCTTCCAGGTGCCACAGGAACGGAGCGATTAACTGAAATCATTAAAAACAAATCTGAAAAAGCAGGAAACACAGAAGAAGAAGCTGCTAACGCTATGAGAAGTGCTGTACCTGCTAAACGTTTTGCTAAACCAGAAGAATTAGCAGATGCCATAACATTTTTAGCAAGTGAACGTGCGAGTTATATTAACGGAATTAATCTTCCTGTTGATGGTGGGCGCACAAAAAGTTTGTAACTTTATACAAGAATTGAATTTGTCATTACGAGGAACAAAGTGACGCGGTAATCTCTTCCTTTTGAAATAGAATGCCACGTAAATAAAAATTTGCTTCGCAATAACACAAAAAAAATATATCATGAGTAAAATATTTCCTCCTATAAATTTTAAAGCTTGGATTGAAAAAAATCGTCATTTATTAAAACCACCTGTTGGGAATAAAGTGGTATGGAAAGATGGAGACTTTATTGTTATGGTTGTCGGTGGACCAAATAGCCGAAAGGATTATCACTATAATGAAACACCAGAGTTTTTCTATCAGGTTGAAGGTGATATTACTTTAAAAATTATAGATAAAGGCACGCCAAAAGACATACATATTAAAGAAGGGGAAATCTTCTTATTACCTCCTAAAGTACCGCATTCACCTCAACGCGGAGCTAATACTGTTGGCTTGGTTATAGAGTACCCAAGAGAAGAAGGTGTTAAAGATGCATTGCTTTGGTTCTGCGAAAACTGTACTACTAAATTGTATGAAGAGGATTTTACATTAGACAATATTGAAACTGATATGCCTGCTATTTTTGACAAATATTATGGCGATAATGATAAACGCAGTTGCCCTAATTGTGGTCAAGTAATGCAACCGCCAAAAAAAGTTCAAATTGATGACTAAACGCAAACTAAGAATTAACGGTCACTCTCACTTACTTCCTTATCCTGAGGATATTCCTCAGTTTATGAAGGATAAAGGCATCTTTTGGGTAGATAAAGACCGTAAGTTTATGCTTCAAAAAGATTGGAATAGACCAATCACAGACTCTAGTTTTTTCTTGGATGAAAAGTTAGCTTGGATGGAAAATTTTAAAATAGACCATGCTGTCGTTTTAAACCTGTCTCAACTTTACGGTAATGGATTGCGTGTTGAGGAAATGAAACAGGCTTTGCGCTTTCAAAATGATTTTAATGCTAAAGTTCAGCATGAAAACCCAAGTAAATTTACTTGTGGGTTTGTTGTACATCCAGGATTTGTTCGTGGCGCGTGTTGGGAAATTGAGCGCTGTGTCGAAGAATTGGGCTTACAACTCTTATGCCTTCCAACGCATTATATGGATACTATTGGTACTTGGCGATGCATTTTTGATGAAGAAAATGAACCTATTTTTGAATTGGCTAACAAGTATAATCTCGCTGTAGAAATTCACCCTTACGATGGTGAAAAATTTATAAAATTAGAAAACACATCTTGGCGTTTTCATTTGATTTGGATGTTAGCGCAATGTGCAGATGCTTATCACTTTTTAACCTTAAATGGATTCCAAGACAAATTCCCCAATATGCGTACATGTTTTGCTCACGGAGGTCAATTGGCTCAAATTAATTTAGGAAGACGTATTCAAGGGTTTGATGGACGTCCAGATTTGTTTGAAGGCAAAAGCCATCCGAGAAAGGCTGTTGGTCATAAAAACATATTCTTTGACACACTTGTACATGATACTGGTGGGTTAGATCTACTTATTAAGAATCAAGGCTCTAAACAAGTCCTAATGGGATTAGATGACCCTTATCCTCTTGGAGAAATGGAGAGCGAAAAACAATCTTCTTATCCTGGTAAAATTTTAGACCTTGCTATAGAGCAGGATATTATTACAGAATCACAACGCGATGCCATTTGGGAAGATAATGTTGTACAATGGTTGTGTGGAGATGACGAAGCAGCAAAGCAAAAACTTATAAATCGTATTCTTAGCTAATGTATTTTTTACCAGAAAAATTGGATGATTATGTTGTTGCACATTCTGAACAAGAACCAAAGTTATTACAACAATTAACTCGAGAAACTTATCAGAAAGTACTACAACCCATTATGCTTAGTGGCTCATATCAAGGAAGAGTACTAAGTATAGTATCAAAATTAATAAACCCTAAATCTATTCTAGAAATAGGCACCTTTACTGGTTATTCTACATTATGCTTAGCAGAAGGGTTACAAAATGATGGAGAACTACACACTATAGATATTAATGAAGAGTTAACTGATTTTCAACGTAAGTATTTTGACAAATCAAATTTTGGTCATCAAATAATTCAACATACAGGAAGTGCTCTAGATATTATACCACAATTAAATTTTACTTTTGATTTAGTTTTTATCGATGCAGATAAACCTAATTATTGCAATTATTTTCATTCAATTATCGATAAATTGAATAAAGGAGGGATTATACTTTCGGACAATGTATTATGGCATGGAAAAGTGGTTGAACCCTTGGAACCAAAAGACAAATCTACCAAGGCCGTTTTAGATTACAACACTTTGCTTAAATATGACGAACGTATTGAAACCGTAATGTTACCGATCAGAGATGGATTAACTATTAGTAGGAAAAGGTAAACTAAAGTTTTCTTTTTACAGAGCCTGTAAAATCACTTAGGTCGTCTTTAATTTTAGTTATTTCTTCTTGGATATCCTTGGCAACATCTGTATCTATGATATTATTTTCCTTTGCACTTTTAGTTACTTCGTGTTTAATATCATTGGTTGCATCTCTTAAAGTCCGCATACCTTTACCCATACCTCTTGCAATTTCTGGTAGTTTATCGGCACCAAATACCAATACCACTATAAATAGTACAAATACGATTTCTGTGCCTCCTATGAATAATAATATTGCTTGTTGTATCACATTGCAAATATAGAGTGACTTTATGTAATAAAAAAAAACCGACTGGTTAAAGTCGGCTTAATAGTATAGAATTAACTATTTAATTTTTTACTTTATTCTTAAACTTATCGAAATCACTGTCTTTAACTTCTTTTGGCCAAGAATTATTTGAAGTATCTACATCTGCAGTTTCTAAATCTGGATCTACCGTAATAGACACAATCTCCTTTTCACTAGCAACAGCTCTACTTACTTCATTATCATTAAATCTCCAGATTTGCGCTGGATAAGTAACTTTCTCTTTAGAACCATCGGCATATTCATATTGCACAATAAGAGGCATTACTAAACCACCTGGCTTATTAAAAGTAACCTGATAGAAATATTTCGGAGCATTTTTCATTGCTTTTTGCTCTTCAGGCGTGAAGTTATCCATGATGTATTCTTTTACAGTAGGAATATCGTCAATTGATGCAGCAGTTTTCATTGCCTCATCATAACCTTCGGTACCCTCTTCAACAAAATATACTAAGTCATTCGGATCCATGTTGTAACGATCTGCCAATCTTTTTCCATTATCATTTGGGTTGGCAGTTACGGCAAATTTCTTTACTTCTTTTACACCAATATCCGTATAATCAGTTGTATAGAACCAACCTCTCCAAAACCAATCTAGGTCTATTGCAGAAGCATCTTCCATCGTACGGAAAAAATCTTCTGGTGTTGGGTGCTTAAACATCCAACGGTGAGCATACTCTCTAAATGAATAATCAAAAAGGTCGCGACCCATAATCGTTTCTCTTAACATGTTTAACCCTGTAGCTGGCTTACTATAAGCGTTGCTACCAAACTGATAGGTATTTAAACCTTTGGTCATAATTGGCGCAATAAAATCTTGATTACCTCCCATGTATCTTACAATATTTTTAGCAGGTCCTCTACGTGATGGATAAGCATTATGTATTGAAGATAAAGCAGTAGGATTCCACTCTCCAAAATCTTGTTCTGCAACATACTGAACAAATGTATTTAAACCCTCGTCCATCCATGTCCATTGACGCTCATCACTATTTACAATCATTGGGAAGAAATTATGACCAACTTCATGTATGATTACACTTATCATTCCGTATTTAGTTCTGTCAGAATACTTTCCTTCTTTATCTGGGCGACCAAAATTATAACAAATCATAGGGTATTCCATTCCCATTGGTGCATGTACAGAAATTGCTTTATGATATGGATAATCAAAGGTCATACGAGAATAAGACTTTAAAGTACTAGCAACAGTTCTTGTTGACCATTGCTCCCATAATGGATTTCCTTCTTTAGAATATAATGATACTGCCATTACATCTTTGTCACCAATTTTAACAGCCATCATATCCCATAAAAATTTACGTGATGTTGCAAAACCAAAATCACGAACCATCTGAGCAGAAAGTTTCCAAGTTTTTTTCTTATTACTTTTAGACTTCTCTGTTTTTTCGGCTTCAGCCTGTGTCACAATCATAACAGGTTTATCATAAGATTTTTTTGCTTGATTGAAACGCTTCATCATATCTTTAGTAAACACATCTTCTCTGTTAACTAAATAACCTGTCCCGTCAAGAATATGATCTGCAGGAACCGTAATATTTACATCAAAATCACCAAATGGTAATGCAAACTCGTCGCGTCCCCAAAATTGTGAATTTTGCCACCCTTCTGTATCGTTATAAACAGCCATACGAGGGTAAAACTGAGCCATAACATAGATTTTATTGTCATTCTCTTCGAAATACTCGTAACCAGAGCGTCCACCATCTTTAACGTGATCATTAATTTTGTACCACCATTTTATTTTAAAAGAAAACTTATCTCCTGTCTTCATTACTGCTGGTAACTCAACACGCATCATCGTACGATTAATCATGTGAGCTAAATCTTTACCATTAACATCCTTAACATGTTCTATGTTAAAACCACCGTCAAAGCGTTCTTTTAAATAAGATTTAACTGCTCTCGCAGATGTTGTTGCAGGTGACACTCCTGAACCACTTATTAATGGAGTCTTAGAATCTTTAGCACGCATATTTTGATCTAACTGTACCCAAAGATATTTTAACTCGTCTGGAGAATTATTAGTGTAAGTAATAGTTTCGTTACCATATAATTTTGCATTTACATCATCGATTTCGATATCCATTTTGTAATCTGCTTGTTGTTGGTAATATGCTGGGCCAGGTGCACCAGAACCTGTTCTAAACATGTTAGGCGTTGCAAATTCATCGTATAACTGTTTGAATTTGTTCTGGTTAGTATGCCCAGGTTTACGCTTTGGCTTTATTTCGTTTTGTGCAAATGTGCTCGCAGAAACAAAAAGAAAGGAGCATAAGAAATACTTTAAAATTTTCATATAAATATTAGTGTTATTAAAAAATGATGCCTAATGTAGCTATTTAAGATGTCTTTAACAGATTTTTAATCAAAGTTTAACACGAAACTGTCTTTGTCTGGAAGCAATAAAAAACTCTTGTTTTTATTTAAGAGTTTCAATCTCACAATGTTCTGCTGCTCTGGAAAAATATCGAACAAAATTCTATTGGTAACCTCTAATGATTTTATTTCTGAGACATTTTCAATTTCGAGGTAGCAGTAGGTGATATCATCCTTGTATTCTTTTCCAATAAATTTGAAGCTTACAGAAGCTCCATTTACATTGATTTTTAACTTATCTGATAAATATCGTTGCATATAAGTTTCTACTACTTCTGATTCATTTTCAGTATCAAGAGTAATACTCTCATCATAACGTTGACGTAATAACTTTTCAAAATCATTTATAAAAATCTGATTTATAATTTGAAGCGATTGTTGCGCCTTAACGTATTCAATTTTTGTGACACTAACGTAATAATCGTGTTTTGTACTACTAGAGACAAGTACAGGAACTATTAAAAAAGCTAATATAAGTTGTAATGATTTCATGCTTAATTTATGGTTTTTAAGTTAAATCCAAAAAGTATTCCAAAGTTAATCTTTAGTAACGGATTCTCTATTTTTCTTGTATGCTTTTAACTTAGATTGCAAAAACTCAATAGATTTTAGATCATTATTCACATCGCACAAATCTTTAAAACCTTCATCTTCTTGACAAAAATAGAAATATTCATTTTTTAGATTATTTGCTAAACTATCTATTTTAAAAATGGCCTCTTCATAGTCTCGCCTTAAGCGTTTAATACATCTTTCCTTATCGTCTAATGCGACTATTTCTTTCAATTTTTTGGTTCTACCACTTATTTTATTTAGTAGTTTATGCAAATTAACACCAGCACCAAATCCAATATATCCAATTGGGCCAGCATCTGCATCATGAAGTTTCCGTTCGTTCTGTGTCAATGGTTTACCTGTATAACCTGGAATGCCTAAATCATAAAAATTAATCTCTGTTTTTGCATCAGAATTTTCTAAATCAGACTGTAAGCTTCCTGTTAAAATCTTACCAACAACAACTTCATCTAACTCATTAATTTTTTCTACTAATTGGATACTAAAACTACCTAAATCTATTATAGTTTGCGTTATTATAAACTCTCTGACTTGGTATTTTAGACCCGAAATAAATAGTGTATCGGACGCTTTTGCCAAAATAATAAAGCTACCATCTTCGTTAGATATTGTATATTTAGATGCTGTTTTATTTAGGATATGGATACCTTCTACCTCGTCATCTGCAATAAGTTTACCATCGAGGTCTTTAGTTTGAGCTTGAGAACAAAAACACAAAAGAAAAAGTGCAAAAAAAAATGTGGTTTTAGTTTTCTTCATTAAAGTTGGTTTTGAATGCTTTTAATTTATCTAAAAGAAAACCAACAGCATTCAATTTATTTTCATCTTCGCATACAGACTTAAATTGATTGTCCTCTAAACAAAATTGAAAAAATTCTTCTTTATAATCTTTAGAAATAATTATAGCCTCAAAAATAGTTTTTGAATATTCTGCTTTTAATTGATTTAAACACTTTTCTTTAAACTCTGTTTCTATTCTTTCCTTGTATTCATTAGTATCACCATTAATTCTATT
>NZ_CAXBGB010000041.1:0-27665 GCF_963975125.1 uncultured Winogradskyella sp.
TAGAGGTCAGTAGTTAGTTACTTATGATTTGCGTTTGATACATTTTATCAGATTCTACCATTTTAACGATTAAGTTATTAAATATGGTGGCTTTGCTCTGTGATCGATTTATCCTAAAACAGAACTCATTAAAATATCTATTTAAATTGTGTTCACTAACCCAAGAATACGTAGTTCTTATCCATGATTTCACTTGATGTATCATAGTATGCAGCGCTTTAAAGTTTAACCCTTTATTGCTTTCAATTTGGGTAATGTTGTAAGCTTTCGCTATCGGTCTATACCCTCTCCACTTATCAGTAACAACTTCGGCTTTTCTACTAATATGATTGATAAAGATGTACTGTAATGATTCTGCCGAGAAGTTGTCAATCTTCATTGCATACATTCTTTTGACCTTTCCATCCTCAGTAAGCTGAACTGCCGTTATTGCCTTCTTTTTCTTGCTGTTGTAGCTTCGTTCCACTTTCTCTTTTTCCCTTCCGCCCAAAACAAATTCATCTACGTGGACAACCCCGTCCATTGGATTATTGCCGCTAGAGGACATCGCTTCCCGTATTTTGAGCATAAACAACCGAGCTGTCTTTTCTGTAACCCCATAACGAACTCCCATATAACTAGCCGATAAGCTCTTGGTCGTGGTTGACATTTCAAAACATATAAAAAAAGCCTTTCTGACACCAAATTTAACCTTATGAAAAAGGGTGTTTGCCGTGGCAGATTCCGTATGACGGCAGATATTACATTGTCTGCCAAAATTCTTGAGCAATTGGAAGGCAGTATGATTACATTTCAAGCACTTGTAAGGTGTTTGTGATTTAAGATACCCTAAGTATTCTTTACAATCTTCGTCAGTTTTAAACCGATCAGAGAACTCTAGAAGATTTTGACCTTTAAATATGTCCATAATTTAATATATTTACTGTCAACTAAAATACGCATTTAACTACTGACCTCTATAAATTTTTAAGCAAAAAACGAAATTAGTTTAATAAAAAGCCATAGCTATACGTAGAACTGCGTAATCTTTAAAACAAAAAAAAACAAAGGCTCAGGATTTTAAATAGTAATATTCAAAATTTCTTTACAGCCAAAAATTATAAGTAGCAATCAATCGTACAGTATTGGTTTTTATTTTGCCTTCTCGTGTATCTTTATTTTTATTCACATCTGTTAAACCAACGTCATTTCTATATTGCAAAGTAATATCAGTATTATTTTTAAAGTAAAATATAGTTCCTACTCCAAAGGCTAGACCATAATTGTAATCTTCAAAATTTATAAATAATGGGTTAAATTCATTTGATTCTGCCTTATTAAAATAGTTTACAAATCCACCACCATCAATAAAAAACTGTTTTTTACCACCAAACTTATAACGAAACAATAATGGGATGTTAAAAAAATTATGCTTCTCTTTAAAGGTCTCTGCACCCGATTGATTCGCATTATTATCAAAATAAGTAATCTCTTTTTTCTTTACTAATTGCTCAGAATTAAATGCTGCTACTATGGATAACTCATCATTTATTATGTATTCAATATTAGCTCCAAACATAATACCTAATTCAAAATCTCCTTTAACTGGATAATTAAAACCTCTGAGATTTGTATACTGTCCTCCAACATTAAGTCCAAGTTTTAGTTTCTTTTGCGCAAATGACTATGTACTAAAATACAAACAAAACAAAAGTGTAATTATAACTGATTTTCTCATATACTTAATTGATTAAAACTCTAAAGTAAAAATCACACCTTCTAAGAAGGTGGCTTTGGGTTGCCCCTAAAAGGGGCTGAAACGCTTAGCCCTAAAAATCAAACTTTTGTTGATTCGCTTCTACTGCTTTTTCTTCTTTTTCTTTATACTTTACATATTTTCATATCATTTCCTCATATAGTCCTACTGTACTAACAAAATAACCTCGTACCCAAAAATGATTTCCCAAATAAGGTTTTTCTTTTAACTTGGGATATGTCTTAAATAATTTAATTGCAATTTTTCCTTTTAAAATTCCCATTAGTTTTGAAATTGAAACTTTGGGTGGCACTGAAACTAACAAATGGACATGGTCTTCTTGAACATTTAATTCCTGAACTTCGCAGCTCTTCAATTCGCATAAAGAACGAATATCTCTCTCAACCAACGTTTTTATAACGCCTTTTAATATTCGTAATCTATATTTTGGAACCCAAACAAAGTGATAATCACATTTATAAATAACATGACTAAGTTTCTTATATTTGCTCATAGCACAAATATAGGCATAGCCTTTAGAACATGACCACCTGAAAAGCAAGTGGTTTTATAAGGGAAAATAAAAATTTTAGTTTATTTCAACTAAAGCAATTTCAATAAAGACTTACTCTTCTGGATGCATAAAACGTTGTTTACCCAAAAGCACTTCTTCAGTCTCTACATGGTCTTCATCTGGCACGCAACAATCTACAGGGCAAACCGCTGCACACTGAGGTTCTTCATGAAAGCCCATGCACTCAGTACATTTATCTGGTGATATGTAATAGATTTCATCACTTATAGGTTCTTGCGTTTCTTCTGCGTCAACTTCTCTACCATTAGGTAATACAACTTTACCGACTAAACTTGTACCATCTGCATAACGCCAATCGTCAGCTCCTTCGTAAATAGCAGTATTTGGACATTCTGGCTCACATGCTCCACAATTAATACATTCGTCTGTGATTATAATTGCCATAGTAATTTATTCTTTTTCTTTTTATTGCGTAATTTTGCAGATGCAAAAATAGAGCCAAAACATCGTATAACCAAACACTAGATGGATTTACAACAAAGAATTAACGCATTCGCAAAATTAGGTGAGTTTTTAAGTCAATTTAAAACTGAAGGTATTGAAAAAAATGATTCTGTTATTGCTAACGATTTGTTTTTTGATGGCCTTAAACATCAACTTAAACTTGCAAGAGAACATAATGGATGGTTTACCGAAAAGAATATTTTTTTTAGTATTAAATCTTGGTCTAATGTGTTGACAAACAAAAATATTATCCTCTGGACTAGCAAGTATAACTTTAATGTAGTAAAACCAAAAAATGTTGCTATTATTATGGCAGGAAATATTCCTTTAGTTGGTTTTCATGATTTTTTATCTGTTCTTATTTCTGGCCATAATGTTTTAGTAAAGCAATCCTCTAACGATAAATACCTTCTGCCTTTTTTAGCTAAGTATTTAGAAATTGTAGAACCAGAATTTAAAGGCAAAATAAAATTTACAGAAGAAAAACTTCAGGATTTTGAAGCTGTCATTGCTACAGGCAGTGACAATACAGCACGTTACTTTGAATATTATTTTAAGGACAAACCGTCTATTATTAGAAAAAACAGAAATTCTGTCGCAGTGCTAAGTAACAATGAAACAAAAGAGCAACTAGAAGCATTGTCTAATGATATTTTTAGATATTATGGATTGGGCTGTAGAAACGTCTCAAAATTGTTTGTACCAACTGATTATAATTTCGACGCCTTCTTTAATGCTGTTTATAAATGGAATCCTATTATCAATGAAGCCAAATATGCTAATAACTACGATTACAATAAGGCTGTGTATTTAATGAGTGAATTCGATATGTTAGAGAATGGATTTTTAATGATTAAAGAAGATGAAAGCTATGCGTCACCAATAGCTACTCTATTCTTCGAGCATTATGATAGCACTTCAAGTTTACAACAAAAGCTAGCAATAGATAAAGACAAAATACAATGTGTTGTAGCTAATGACTTTTCGGATAGTGAAATAGCATTTGGTAAAACTCAAAACCCACAACTGACAGAATATGCCGATAATGTGGATACTCTAGAATTCTTGTTAAAAATTTGAATTAAAAATTATCAATTTCGCAACGCATTTTAGGCAATTAATTAGCACCTTTGTAGCTGTTTAAATTAAAACATCAGGATTGTTTTTTAATGATCCTGAAATAAATTCAGGATAGAATGAAAAAACATAATTTTAGTGCTGGCCCATGTGTATTGCCAAAATCGGTAATTGAAAAAGCTTCAGAAGCCGTTTTAAATTTTGACGACGGTTTATCGCTTTTAGAAATATCTCATCGCAGCAAACCATTTGTAGATGTAATGGAAAATGCTAGATCCTTAGCATTAGAATTGTTAGGCTTAGAAGGAAAAGGTTATAAAGCCTTGTTTTTACAAGGCGGAGCAAGTACTCAATTTTTAATGGTCGCATTAAATCTTTTAGAAAAAAGAGCTGGTTACTTAAACACTGGTACTTGGGCAGATAAAGCAATAAAGGAAGCTAAAATATATGATGATATCTATGAAGTAGGTTCTTCTAAAAGTGCAAATTTTAATTATATACCAAAAGGTTACGATATACCAGATGATTATGATTATTTCCATTGCACATCTAACAATACCATTTTTGGAACGCAAATGAAAAAATTTCCAAATTCACCAATACCAATGGTATGCGATATGAGTAGTGATATTTTTTCGCGTCAGCTAGATTTCTCGAAATTTGATTTAATATATGCTGGTGCTCAAAAAAATATGGGTCCTGCAGGTACAACATTAGTTGTTATAAAAGAAGATATCTTAGGTAAAGTATCACGTAAGATGCCATCTATGATGGATTACAAAGTTCACATTAGCAAAGGAAGTATGTTTAATACACCACCTGTTTTTCCTGTATATGTTTCTATGCTAACGCTACAATGGTTAAAAAATTTAGGTGGTATTAAGGCCATAGAAGAAGAAAACGAAAAAAAAGCACGTTTTATTTATTCTGAAATTGATCTAAACCCGCTATTTAAAGGTTACGCTGTTAAAGAGGATCGTTCTAATATGAATGCAACATTCACTTTAGAAAATGAAAATTTAAAAGAAACATTTGAAGCAATGATAAAAGAAGCTGGAATTAATGGCTTAAACGGACACCGAAGTGTTGGTGGCTATAGAGCATCAATGTATAATGCCTTATCTCTAGACAGTGTAAAAGCACTCGTAGAAGTAATGAGCGAATTAGAAAGTAAGGCTTAATCCCATCCTCAATCCTTCTCTTTGTGAGGAAGTTATAAAGACAAGAAAAAATTGTAAAAAAATATTAACTATAAAAATTACCCAAAAGAGTTCTCTTTCCTCAGGAAAGGGATTGGGACAGAAACATGAAAGTATTAGCAAACGACGGAGTTTCTCAAAGCGGTATTAAAGCTTTAGAAGCAGCTGGATATGAGGTGATTACAACAACAGTTGCACAAGAGCAATTAGAGAACTATATCAATGAAAATGAAATTACAGTATTGCTAGTAAGAAGTGCTACAACTGTAAGAAAGAATATAATCGACAACTGCCCTAGCCTAAAAATTATTGGTCGTGGTGGTGTTGGCATGGATAATATAGATGTAGATTATGCACGTAGCAAAGGACTAAACGTTATTAATACACCAGCTGCATCATCTCATTCAGTGGCAGAATTAGTTTTCGGTCACTTTTATGGATTAGCACGTTATTTACATAACTCTAATCGCGATATGCCTTTAGAAGGTGACTCTAACTTTAAAGGTTTAAAGAAAACTTATGCAAAAGGAACCGAATTAAAAGGTAAAACTTTAGGTATTCTTGGTTTTGGGCGTATCGGCCAGGCCACAGCAAAAGTTGCTCTAGGTGCTGGAATGAAAGTTGTTGCTTTCGATCCGTTTTTAAGCAAAGCAAATTTAGAGTTAGACTTCTTTGATGGTCAAAAAGTGAGTTTCGAAATCGATACCATTTCTAAAGAAGACGTGTTAAATCAATCAGACTTTTTAACACTACATGTACCAGCTCAAAAAAATTACGTTATTGATGAGGCTGAATTTAATCAAATGAAGGATGGTGTTATTATTGCAAACGCTGCACGAGGTGGAGTTATTAATGAAGTAGCACTTGTTAATGCTTTAGAAAGCGGTAAAGTATCTAGAGCTGCTTTAGATGTATTCGAAAAAGAACCAAAACCAGAGATTCAATTATTAATGAATCCTTTGTTATCATTAACGCCACATACAGGTGCAGCAACAAATGAAGCACAAGATAGAATTGGTACTGAATTAGCTGAACAAATCATAAATATATTAGGCTAACAAAGCTTGTTTTCTCGAGGAGAATTTTCAAAAAAATGTGACCAAAGCAAATTAAATGAGTCCTACAATTGTTAGGGCTTTTTTTGTACCTTGATAACTGAATTTTATTAACCTTAATTATACATAACAAAATGACAGGAATTTTAGACTTATTAAACAGTGATTTAGGAAAAACCATCATTAGTGGTGTTTCTGGTTCCACAGGAACAGATCAAAATAAAACAAGTAGTGTATTAACTATGGCGTTACCTGTGCTTATGAAAGCAATGGAGCGCAATGCTTCTACTCCAGAAGGAGCACAAGGGCTTATGGGAGCGTTAAGTGGTAAGCACGATGGTAGCATTTTAGATAACCTTAGTGGTTTATTTGGTGGAGGCGTTGACGAAAACGTAAAAACTGATGGTTCAAAAATTCTTGGATATGTCTTAGGAAATAAACAACAAGGAGTAGAGCAAGTTATTGGGCAAAAATCTGGTTTAGATGCTGGGTCTGTTGCAAACATTCTAAAAGTAGCTGCACCAATTTTAATGGGTGTTTTAGGAAAGCAAGCAAAACAAAATAATATAAGTTCTCAGAATGACTTAGGTGGTCTTTTAGGTGGTTTACTTGGAGGAAATGACGCTAAACAAGAACAAGGTTTCTTAGAAAAAATATTAGATTCAGATGGTGATGGAAGCGTTATTGACGATGTTGCTGGAATGGTATTAGGAGGAGGAAAGAAAAAAGATGGTATTGGTGGTCTTTTAGGTGGTTTATTCGGAAAATAGACATATCTACATTATATATACAAGAGCAGTTCTAATGGAGCTGCTTTTTTGTTTAAAAACCCAAAATCCATGATGAATGATGAGTTTACTCATTCATAAGGCTAGTTTACAAGATTAGGGTTTTATATTAACGTGTTATCATGTTAATTTGTAGTGTTAAATGAAAATATAAACTATAAAACACTCACAAATTTTTAATACCTTTAATACTTATGAAAAAGATTATCTCATTCATTATTTTTATAATACTTATTGCTAGCTGTAAATCTTACAATAGCACTCAAGTTATTAATAACGACCACGAAAACAGCTTGGTGAAAAGTGATACTGTAAGGATAAGCAGTGACGAGACTGATTATGAAATCATTATAATAGATCCTGGATTTAATTTTTGGCTTGAGGGAACAGCGCAACCAAGAGGCTATTACTCACAACAATTTTTTGAGACAAGAAACGCACTATTAGTACAGGCTTGGAATCAGAGAAACTTGCAACCATCTCTTTTCGACCCTAACCTATATGAACTTCGTATTGATTATGATACACGCACTGATTATGGCTATGAAGTCAACTACAAATTGTATAATTATTTCTTATATTTTCAGATAAAATATAAGCAAAGATTGACCTCTTTTATTCCTAGAATTTAGTGTATTTTTGCAGCACTTTTAAAGTGTTATGGAAAAATTCAAAAAACATTGGGAAATTCAACACAACTGGCAATTACTATTTCCCTTTTTTGGTATTATTGTTTTGGGCTATTCGGCTTTTAAGATCGCAAATTCTTTTTTAAAAAATTATGGAATGTTCTTTACCATAATAGCATCAGTTATTATCTTTTTCTCGTTGTTAAAATTAACACTTTTCTTATTCAAGAAACTTGAAAAAAAATGGATTCTAGATTATAAATGGGAAATGATTAGGGTGTTTATCATATTTGCGATTACAGGGTCATCCTCTATTTTAGTAGGACGACCAGTTATTAAGCTACTCGGAATTACTAAAGAAAACTTAAACCCTATCCTCTACTGGATTTTATTTATTATAATTGGGCTCATTTTCTATCAATTACTATTGGTAACTTTTGGCTGGCTATTTGGACAATTCAAATTTTTCTGGGAGTTTGAAAAGAAAATGTTAAGACGATTTGGACTTAAACGTTTTTTAGATTGAATTTAAAATTGGCCATGTTATCAGTATTTAAAGCATTAGCAATTCTGCTCGTGCTTGCTGTACTATTTCCCTCGGTCATAAAATTAACACATACCTTTACACATCACCAGCACGAGGTTTGTGATAGTGATAATAAGCATCAAGCCCACTTTCATGAGTCTGATTTAGATTGTGATTTTTACAAATTTAAATTAACATCCCAGTACTACGTGCAGTTGAAACCGATTCATCTGGTACCAATTAACAATAATTTCAAAATTACTAGCTCTCAATACGAGCTTGTTAGTGATTATCAAAAACTTCAAACTGCTTTAAGAGGCCCTCCTCAATTGATTTAATTAGCACATTTTCTTTATTAATTATTAAATCAATTTTTTATGAATCGTATTATATTCACAGTGCTGTGTTTTACATGCACTACTATTTATGCTCAAAATAAAATCAGTGGTAAAGTTATAGATAAGGCCACATATGAACCGCTAAACTCTGCAACACTTTATTTTCCAGAATTAGAAACTGGAACATCCACGGACGAGACTGGTAATTTTTCAATAGAATTGGCCGAAGGAAACTATAAACTAATTGTATCCTCTATTGGTTATAAAACCAAATCCATACTCATTTCTAGTCCATTTGATCAAAAAATAACTATAGCATTATCTGAGTCTGCAATAGAAATGGAAGAGGTCATTGTTTCTACTCCGTTTCACAAATTACAAAGTGAAAATGTAATGAAGGTAGAACAGAAAAAAATAACCGAATTGAGAACTAATGGTGCCGTAACGCTAGCTGAAGGTATTACAACTATAGCTGGTGTAGAAAGTATAAGTACAGGAAACAGTATTGGTAAGCCTGTAATAAGAGGTTTAAGTTCTAATAGGGTTTTGGTTTATGCACAGGGCATACGGTTGGAAAATCAACAATTTGGAGCCGAACATGGTTTAGGCATAAATGATGCTGGCATAGAGAGTGTTGAAGTTATAAAAGGACCTGCTTCCCTACTCTATGGAAGCGATGCGTTGGGTGGTGTTTTATACATTAATCCAGAACGCTTTGCTAATAACGACACATCATCTGCAGATGCCTCAGTAAATTATTTTAGTAATACTAAAGGCTATTCGACAAATGCAGGCTATAAATCTTCGAGCAATGGTTTTAAATTTTTATTTAGAGGGAGTCTGGCAGAACATTCAGATTATAAAACGAGCAGATATAGGGTTACAAATACGAGATTTAAAGAACGAGATTTCAAAGTAGGTATTGGTTATCAGGCTTTAAAATTTAAAACTGAGTTTAGATATAATTTGAACAATTCCAGATTAGGATTACCAGAAGAAATCGGTATTCAATCTACAAATAAAACACCTTTATTTCCATTTCAAAATATTGACAATCATATATTTAGCTCAAAATCAAAATTATTTTTTGATGCCTCTAGCTTAGATATCACTTTAGGTTATATTTATAACAACAGAAAGGAATTTGAAGAAGAGCAAAGCGAAGTTGAACAGAATGAAAATGAAATGCCAGATGCAGTATTGTACATGAAGCTTAAAACCTTTAACTACAATATTAAATATAATTTACCAAAATTTGGACGTGTTGAAACTATTGTAGGTGTACAAGGCATCAATCAAACCAACACTAATTATGGTAAAGAAATTTTAATTCCAGATGCCACAACAACCGACATTGGAGTTTTAGCAACATCGCATATTCATTTTGAAAAAATAGATATACAAGTAGGCGGACGTTACGATTATAGAGAAATTAATATTGAAAACAATGCCACACCAAACTTCAACGCATTCAATGGTGCCTTAGGTTTTAAGACTAATATCTTTAAAAAAGTAACTGCAAGGTTAAATCTCGCATCTGGTTTTAGAGCACCAAACCTATCAGAATTAAGTTCTGATGGCACACACGAAGGTACAAACAGATACGAGATTGGGGATTTAGGCTTAAAAAGCGAGCAAAACTTTCAGGTTGATTTAGCTTTGGAATTCAAAAATCAGCATTTTGAGCTATTTGCAAATGCTTTTTACAATCAAATAAATGACTACATTTTTCTAACACCCAATGGTGAATTTATAGATGGCAATCCTGTATTCTTATATCAGCAGGAAAATGCACGTTTGTATGGTGGCGAATTTGGGTTTCACCTTCATCCACACCCTTTAGACTGGTTGCATTTAGAGAGTAGTTTTGAAACGGTTACTGGCCAACAAGATAATGAAGACTATCTCCCTTTGATCCCAGCAAATTCTTTAACAAACACTTTAAGAGTAGAATTAAATTCTAAAGCCATTGAAAAAAGGTATGCATTTATAAAAGTACGTTCAACTTTTACCCAGAATAATGTTAGTGTTTTTGAAACAGAATCCGAAGGTTATAATCTACTCAGTGCTGGTTTAGGCGGTACATTTCAGCTGTTTAATAATGATATAGATATTATTGTAGCTGCAACAAATATTTTAAATACAAAATACATTCATCATTTATCGCGCTTAAAACCAGATAGTATTTTAAATATGGGACGGAATATAAATGTTGGTATAACTTACACTATGTAATAAAAAAACACTCAAAAGTGTACTTTTTTATGCTTTAGCTACTGATTTTTTTGAATTAAAAACATAAGTATATAGCCACATTAATGTAAATGTAGGTATAACATCAAGAAAAGGCAATGCTTCTTCTACAAAGGATATAACTGCAGCAATCTTACCTTCTCTTCCTTTGTACAATTTGGTCATTAAATAGGCTGATAATGGTGCCCAAACGAAATCGAATGGTGGGAATATTAAAGATACATATCCCAGAGCATCAAACAATAAGCTCAGTAAAAGTATTTGGTGTTTTTTCATGAAAATTATATTTTCATTTCCGAGTCATCAGAAATCTATTTTTTAAGTGTTAACCCACGTTATTAAGTACAATAAGTATTCCAAAAATGAGTAATGACATTTTTACATTAATTAGGTGTTAACAGTCTTCAAAACTTTTTAACTTTTAATTAAGAACGTTGCATAATGTGAGAACGTAGATTTGTGCTATTAAAGTGCAATAACCGCTTAATCAATGTGCCTTTAATTGCACACTTAATTATCATCAATTAATCAAATATGAACTTTCGTTCTTTATTATTTTTATTGTTTATTTGTTTATCTAAGACAGCGACTTCACAAGACAAAAAATCATTGAATATTCAGCGTACAACTGATGTCCCCAAAATTGATGGTGTTTTAAATGAAGAAATTTGGACTAATGCCGAAATAGCAACCGATTTTGTTCAGTTTCGTCCAGAGATAGGAAATATAAGAGACAAAAGTCAGCGTACAGAAGTAAAGATCGCTTACGATGATAATGCCATTTATATCGGTGCGCATTTGTATGATAATCCTGATAAAATCATGAAGCAATTGACATCTCGTGATAATTTTGGGCAATCCGATTTTTTATTGGTAGTTATAAATCCAAATAACGATTCTCAAAACGATACTAACTTTATTGTCTTTAGCTCTGGTCAGCAAGCAGATGCTATTGTCAATCCTAGTATTGGTGAAGATTATAGTTGGAATGCCGTTTGGGAAAGTGCTGTTAAGATTGTGGATGATGGTTGGGTTGTAGAAATAAAAATACCATATAGAACCTTACGATTTTCCGATCAGGAAAAACCAGTTTGGGGATTACAAATTCGTAGGCAATTTAGACGTGAGCGAGCAGATTACAGTTGGAGTCCTATTGACCCTACAAAAGGAAACACAGGTATTTATCATGGTGAACTTAAAGGTTTAAATGGAATTAAACCACCAGTAAGACTTAACCTTTATCCTTTCTCAACAGGAATTATTAACGATTTTGATGGAAATACAGATACTGACTTAACCTTCGGTATGGATGTAAAATATGGAATAACGGATAACTTTACACTTGATGCGACTTTGGTGCCAGATTTTAGTCAGGCTGGTTTTGACAATCTAACGCTCAACCTTGGTCCTTTTGAGCAAACTTTTTCTGAAAAACGCCAATTTTTTACTGAAGGTGTTGATCTGTTCTCAAAGGGCGGATTATTTTTTTCTAGACGTGTTGGTAATAGACCAAGTGGTAAACTTAATTTAAACGAAAATGAAGAGGCTAATGTTTCTAATGAGGTTAAAGTACTTAACGCTGTTAAAGTCTCTGGTAGAACAAAAAATGGTCTTGGAATTGGTTTTTTCAATGCCATAACAGAAAAAACAGAAGCTTCAGTAACAAATACACTTACAGGTGAAAAACGTAGCGAAGTCGTTGAGCCTTTTACTAATTATAACATTTTAGTTGTAGATCAGCAATTTAATGGAAATTCTGCTGTAAGTTTAATTAATACCAATGTTACAAGAAATGGAAGTTTTAGAGATGCAAACACTACGGCCTTAGTCGCTAATCTCATAAACAAAAGAAACACTTATCAAATTAAAACTGAATTAAGAATGAGTAATGTTAATTACCAAAATTTAGATTTAGAAACTGGATTTAGCAGTTCCTTATTCGCTGGTAAAGTGCATGGTAACTTAAGATATAGTTTCAATCATAAATATGCAGATACAAAATACGACATTAATGACTTAGGTCTTAATCTTAGAAATAATCAAAATGATTTTGGTGCTGACGTTTCTTATCAAACTTTTGAACCTACTGGAAATCTAAATAGTTACAGAATAAATGGTTTTATTAATTATCGCAGACTAGTAGATCCTAACGTTTTTTCAAAATTTAATATTGGTGGTGGTTATCGAGCTTCTACTAGAAAGTTAGATGCCTATGGTTTTAGATTGAATATAGAACCAGGCGAACAATACGACTATTTTGAATCTAGAGATGGACGCGCATTCATTTTTGAAAATTTTTTAAGTACAGGAGCCTGGATTTCTACAAATTACAATAGAGTTTTTGCAATAGATGTAAGAGCAAACATTGGTACGCTTTTCGAAAACGGAAGAGATCTTTTTACTTATGACCTTCAAATTAAACCTAGAGTAAGAGTTAGTGACAAGTTATTACTATCATACGGTTTAAATTTTGATTTCAGAAATGGTTCTAGAGGTTATGCTACTAGTGAGAATGACGAACCTGTATTTGGTGAACGTAACAGACAACGGCTTACTAGCACACTATCTGGTAACTACAATTTTAACCCTTTTCATTCCCTAGCATTAAGCTTCAGACATTATTGGGATATTGTAGATTACGATACCGAACTTTTTACACTTTTAGATAATGGTCGTTTAACTACAAACTCTGGTTATACTATTGATAATGTTAGTGAAAATCCTAACATTAACTTTAGCACATGGAATATAGACCTTAGTTATTCTTGGCAATTTGTACAAGGTAGTTTTTTAACTTTTTTATATCGTAATCAACTTTTTAATAACGGCGAAAATGTACAAGATCGTTTTAATGAAAGTTTAAATCTATTATTCGATCAGCCTGTTCAGCACACGTTTTCGTTACGCCTGCAATATTTTGTTGATTTTAATGGAATAAAATCAATCTTCAATGGCAACAAATCTGCATCCTAATATTGCGCATTAATCCATTAAGTATTAATTTCACAATTAATGAGTAAAACAATAATTTCTGCAAAGCACATAAAAAAATCCTATAAAGATCTTAAAGTCTTAAAAGGTGTAGATTTAACAATTTCTGAAAGTGAAATTATTTCTATCGTTGGTGCATCTGGAGCTGGCAAAACAACTTTGCTGCAAATCTTAGGTACATTAGATAAACCAGACTACACAGCAGAGACCGAATTAGTTATCAATGGTCAGTTTATAAAATCTTTAAATGACAAAGCCTTAGCTAAATTTAGAAATAAAAATATTGGTTTTATATTTCAATTTCATCAATTACTACCAGAGTTTACAGCATTAGAAAATGTATGCATTCCTGCATTTATTAATAATACTCCAAAAGCAGAAGCTGAAAAACGTGCTAAAGAATTATTAGAGTATTTAGGCTTAAGTGAGCGAATACATCACAAACCAAACAGTATGTCTGGCGGAGAACAACAACGTGTCGCTGTGGCAAGAGCCTTAATAAATAAGCCTAATATTATTTTTGCAGATGAACCATCCGGAAATCTAGATAGCGAATCTGCAGACCAACTCCACCAACTTTTCTTCAAACTTAGAGATGAGTTTAAGCAAACCTTTGTTATTGTAACTCATAATAAAGAGTTAGCATCTATGGCAGATCGAAAACTGACAATGGTTGATGGAAAGATCGTTTCTTAAGCTTCATCTGTGTTTCACGTTGAGTTATAAGTTGTGTTGTCGCAGAGTAAAATATTACCCTTTTATTGATTTTTCCAAATAAAAAATCAGAGAAGCCTTCATTTGATATGTCTAGTAAATTTAATGATATGAGTCGGTTTTATACTCAATTTAGTTGAGAGGAGGAGGATTTATATCAAACGATTAGCCAAATTGGTTTTTAAAACATTAAATATTTAGATAAATACTTATGCAGCATCAAATAGTTTTTAAATTCTGGTATTCAAAATCTGTTTAAATAAAAGCTCGATTTCTATTCTATTAAACTTGCAAAATCTGTAATTTTGCAGTGCTTTAAAATTTCAAAAATTATGAGTTACAGAATAGAAAAAGACACAATGGGTGAGGTAAAAGTCCCGGCCGATAAACTTTGGGGAGCACAAACAGAACGTTCTCGAAATAACTTTAAAATTGGCGCACCTGCATCTATGCCGTTAGAAGTCGTTTATGGTTTCGCTTATTTAAAAAAAGCAGCAGCTTATACTAATTGCGATCTTGGCGTTTTAACTAAAGAAAAACGAGATTTAATTGCTAAGGTTTGTGATGAAATTTTAGAAGGGAAACACAATAATCAATTCCCTTTAGTAATCTGGCAAACAGGTTCTGGGACTCAGAGTAATATGAATGTTAATGAGGTAGTTGCAAACAGAGCACACCAAATAGCAGGAAAACTTATTGGTGAAGGCGAAAAAACCATACAACCCAATGATGATGTAAACAAATCCCAATCTTCTAACGATACTTTTCCTACTGGTATGCATATTGCTGCTTATAAAAAAGTTGTAGAAACTACTATTCCAGGAGTCATTCAGTTACGTAATACTTTACATAATAAATCTATAGAGTTTAAGAATGTAGTAAAGATTGGTCGTACACATTTAATGGATGCAACTCCGTTAACTTTAGGTCAGGAATTTTCTGGTTATATTTCGCAATTAGACCATGGTTTAAAAGCTGTTGAAAACACTTTAGCACATTTAAGTGAATTAGCTTTAGGAGGAACAGCGGTAGGCACAGGGCTAAACACACCCGAAGGTTACGATGTTTTAGTAGCCAAATATATTGCTGAGTTTACAGGCTTACCATTCATAACTGCAGAAAATAAATTTGAAGCATTAGCAGCACATGATGCTATTGTAGAAACACATGGAGCATTAAAACAACTTGCTGTATCCTTAAATAAAATTGGCAATGATATAAGAATGATGGCTTCTGGTCCTCGTTCTGGTATTGGTGAAATTATTATTCCTGCAAATGAACCAGGAAGCTCAATTATGCCAGGAAAAGTAAATCCGACACAATGTGAGGCATTAACTATGGTTTGTGCACAAGTTATGGGTAACGATGTCGCTATTACTGTTGGTGGTACACAAGGGCATTATGAACTTAATGTGTTTAAACCTATGATGGCAGCAAACATTTTACAATCTGCTCAATTAATTGGTGATGCTTGTGTGAGTTTTGATGAAAATTGTGCTAGTGGCATCGAACCTAATCATGAGGTTATTAAAGAATTATTAAATAATTCTTTAATGCTTGTTACGGCTTTAAACACCAAAATAGGCTATTATAAGGCAGCAGAAATTGCTAATACAGCACATAAAAATGGAACAACTCTAAAAGTAGAAGCTATTAATTTGGGTTATGTTTCTGCAGAAGATTATGATGAATGGGTAAAACCAGAAAATATGGTAGGAAGTTTAAAGTAATTTTATCCTATAAATTTATACTGAAACGCTAATCTTAACTGACTAGCGTTTTTTTTTGTTCAAAAAAATGACAACCTTTACAAAAAGCCAACAATATGTCTATACTTATTACCAATATCAAACAATTATTACAGGTTCACAATTCTAATATCACTATCGTTAAAGGAGAAGCTATGAAAACACTTCCTATAATAGAAAACGCATATCTCTATATAGAGCATGATACGATCATTGAATATGGTGAAATGAAAGACTGTGAAGGTATTGAAGCCGAAACCACAATTGATGCAACTGGCAAACTAGTATTACCTTCTTGGTGCGATTCTCATACACATATAGTATATTCTGGTGATAGAACTTCAGAGTTCGTAGATCGCATTAATGGTTTAAGTTATGCCAAAATTGCAAAAAATGGTGGAGGTATTTTAAATTCTGCAAAATTACTTCAAGATACAAATGAAGAGGATTTATATAATCAATCTATAAAACGTCTAGATGAACTTATAAAAATGGGAACTGGAGCAGTAGAAATAAAAACTGGTTATGGTTTAACTGTTGAAGCTGAACTGAAAATGCTAAATGTAATAAAACGCATTAAGCAAGATAGTTTGGCGAAAATAATTCCAACATTATTAGCAGCACATGCTATTCCTGAAGCGTATAGACCTAAAAAACAAGATTATATTAAACTGATTACTGAAGAACTCATCCCTAAAGCTGCTGAGTTAAATATTACAAAATATATAGATGTCTTTTGCGAAGAAGGCTACTTTGATATTGAAGATACTGAAGCCATTCTTAAAGCAGGCTTAAAACACAATCTAAGACCTAAAATCCACGTAAATCAATTTAATATTCTTGGTGGTGTAGCATTAGGAGTTAAGCATAACGCTTTATCTGTAGATCATTTAGAAGAATTAAACAATAATGACATAGAGGCTTTAAAAAATAGCGAAACTATTCCTGTTGCTTTACCAGGATGTTCTTACTTTTTAAGCATTCCTTATACACCTGCAAGACAACTCATTGAAGCTGGATTACCTCTTGCCATTGCTACAGATTACAATCCTGGCTCTGCACCAAGTGGTAATATGAATTTTGTGGTCAGTGCTGCATGTGTTAAACTAAAATTAACTCCAGAAGAAGCTATTAATGCGGCAACCATAAATGGTGCTTATGCCATGGGAATTAGCAATATGTACGGTAGTATTACTAGAGGAAAAAAAGCAAATCTCATAATCACAAAACCACTAAACCATTACAGTGAGATTCCTTATGCATTTGCTCATAACCCAGTTGAACAAATTATAATAAATGGGCAACTCTTTAACTAAAAAATCCGAAAGTAAACTTCCAGATTTTTAGCTATCAATCAAATAATCAATTCTTATTTCAATACAAATTCTGAAGAAGAAATTAACTCTTTATCATTAAATACATTTATTTTATAACGTCCGGTTTCAAACTTAGAATCTTCTAATGGTAAAACATATTCACAGATATTCAAGTTTCTGTTCTCATAATTAAATCTACTAATTAGGCTATAGTTTAAAACCTGATCTTCAAATTGCACTTGGTCATTAGCACCTAACACATTGTTCTTAGGATCTATAACTTGTACATATAATTCTTTATCACCAGCTTCGGTAAGCATATTTTTAGCTACAGTAAAGCAAACTTTAATTTTGTCACTTCGTCTTGCTCTCTCCATTGGTATTTGCTTTCCGCTACTTCTCTCAAGAACTCCCATTCCTATTAACCCAACTGTTTGTAATGCTGCTGCATCACTTACAACTGTTGCTAATTCAGTATTCTGCACTAATAAAGAATCTGTAAACAAAGTACGCTCTGCCAATTGCACTTGTGTACTATCTAAAGAAGTCGCTAAGTATTCATTCTCTCCTTTTAAACGGTCGTTCTCTGTTAGTAAAACGTCCATCTCTTCTTGTAAAGACATAAATTTCTTTTTATATCTCCATAAACTATTCACACTATTCTGAGATACTTTTAAAGAATCCATTAAACCTTGAATACGGTCTCTTGCAGCAACTAAATCTTGATTTTTTATTTCACTCTCAGCTATAGCAGCATCATACTCTTTCGCCATATTGTTAAGATCATTCATTACTTGTTGTTTTTCGCTAACCAAGGTTTTTTCAGTTTCTTGTTTATCACTGTAAAGCTTAGAAGCATAAAATGCAGTTCCTAAAAATAAAACTAATAGTATCCCTAATCCAACTTTTAGTCCTGTACTTGTTTTTTGTGAACCTTCCATAATTTGTAAGTTTTTAAGTTATTGTTTTTTATTTATTGTTGAGATCAAAGTAATTAAATAAAACTGTACTTTTATTCTATTATTTTAATTAAATATTCTAATGCAAAATCTCATTTCATTTACGCTTAAAGATCGCGATACACTTTTAAAAGCGCGTAAAGGAGAATCAAAATTTGGAGATCATATTCAGTTAATACCTAACCTCACTAACATATACGATAACATTGTTAATTTAGATGTTGACTTTGTTGTATTTGGTATTTCTGAAGATATTGGTGTTTACGCAAATTACGGAAAAACAGGAGCTTACAAAGCTTGGGACGCAACAATAAAAACTTTATTAAATATTCAAAGTAATAGCCAAACAAATGCTAAACGAGTTTTAATATTAGGTCATTTAGATTATTCGGAAGATAGAAAATTGGTAAAATTAGAGCCTTCAAAGAAAAATATTTCCAAGGCTAGAGCAATCGTAGAATATATTGACAAAGATGTAGCGCATATTGTATCAACAATTATTAAAGCGGGCAAGACTCCAATCATCATTGGAGGTGGTCATAATAACGCTTACGGAAACCTTAAAGGTTGCTCGTTGGCCAATAACGGAAAAGTAAATGTTGTCAACTTTGATGCACATACAGATTTTAGAGCAGAAGAAGGACGACATAGTGGAAATGGATTTAGTTATGCTTTTGCTGAAGGATTTTTGAAAAATTATTTCATCTTCGGACTTCATGAAAATTATACATCAGAAATAGTGTTTAATACCATGAAGAAACTCAAAGGAATTAAATACAATACGTATGAAGCTATTGAAGTTAGAAAAGAATTAGATTTTAATGCTGAATTAGAAATGGCTCTAAACTACGTTTCTGAAAAGAAATTTGGAATTGAAATAGACTGCGATGCTATTGCAAATATGCCGAGTAGTGCAATATCTCCTAGTGGATTTAGTGTAAAACAAGCTAGACAGTTTGTGAATTATTTTGGGCAACATAAAAATGTAAGCTATTTACATATCTGTGAAGCTGCACCAACCAAAAAGACAGAAACTAAGGTTGGCAAACTTATCAGCTACTTAATAACTGATTTTATTAGAGCATATGGCAATTAAGATTATTGATTTTGAAACCAAGTACTCTCAAAATTTCTACGATTTAAATATTGAATGGCTTAAAACCTTTTTTTATGTAGAGCCTTTTGATGAAGAAGTGTTAAGACAACCAAATAAATACATTATTAACAAAGACGGTTTTATTTTCTTTGCGATGATGGAAGATAAAATTGTTGGCACTGTAGCATTAATGCCAACAGGTACAAAAGGAATTTTAGAGCTCACAAAAATGGCTGTGTTGCCTGGGAAACGTGGACAAAATATTGGGCAGCACTTATTACAATATTGCATAGATTTTGGAAAAAGACAGAAATTAAAGGCACTACTCCTCTACTCTAATACTAAATTAGAAAATGCAATCTACCTTTATAGAAAATATGGCTTTATTGAATTACAGCTTGAAAAAGATAGTCCTTATAAACGTAGTGATATAAAGATGGTATTAGACTTTTAATTTTCACTATCAAATTCTAGAAACCTCGTTGAGGTTCACCAATCTTAACGTTTTTAATTCCTTTCAAAAGTAAAATATATTATATTATTAATTTCCTACCGCCTTCAAAGAATCTAATTGACGTTGTAAAGCTTTAATCTTAACTGTATTATCTTCAACTTTAGGAATCGTTTTTAAAGAATCTAAAGCCTGTGCCATTATGTCTTCGTCCTTTGTTTCTTTTTTGTAATAATAACCAATACCTTCACTAGCTCTCCATGCCTCGTTTAATTGACCATAAACCGTTTCTTCCCAAGTACTAGGATGTTTAACATCTATCCAAATTACGTCTCTATACTCACTATCTATCAATACCAAATCTGGTGTTGCAGAGCCATCAAATTGTTGCGCATCAGTATCACTAATAGATGATATTGTTCCTAAGAAAAACATACGTTTTCTCCCAGCAATATCTTTAATATAGGGCCTAAATTCAACAGGTGTACTTGCATTCCAATCGTATTCCTTACGAGATTCTTTAACTTTTAAAGGCATAGCAGAAACACCTGCATAACCCTGTTTTTTAGTTGCATGATCGTAATAATACATTTTATCTGTACCATCAGCAGGAATAAAGACACTATAACTTAAACTGGTACGCTCATCACCTACTGGCTCTAAGCCAAACCACTGATAAAGTCCGCTGTACGCATCTGAATTTGAGCCCGAGAAATCAAAATCTGTAACATAAGGTTGTTGATTTTGATCTTTTGGCATTAATGGAATCTTAACTGCTGTTTCCATATTCCAAGGTAAAGGATCGCTAAATCCACCCAAAAACTTTAAAGATTCTGCTTGCAGTTGAGATACTTTTTCCGATAATGTATTTTGCTTGGTTAAGAAGGGGTAATTTTTAATTTCATCTGGACTTACAAATGTTCCTTTTCCGATTGTTATACGTTCCATATAATCATTAAAATCGTGTTCACCATTATCTATAATCATTACTCCTCCAAAGGTTGGATATGGAAAAAAGAAACCTTTCCATTTAATTAAGCTTACCACTTGTACCCATGCCTCAGAATCGTTTTGCATGTAAAACGTATCACTTGGCTCGTAATTAAAAAGCATCCAAGGATTAAAACGCTGTACTACTGCGTTATATGTGTTTCTACTAAATTTTAAAGATTCACCAATTGAAAAGGTTACTGAAATTCTGTTTTCATTAGAAAACCTTGGGAATGGTGTTGTACTGCTTACAGAAAATACTTCTTCGGTATTATCACTAATACGTTGCATAATGTATTTTTCACTCGGCTGAATTGCCATTGTCCATTTATTCTCCGTACCAATTCTAACTAAATGTGGAAGAGATACATCTTTGGTTTCACCAACACTTTCATTTGCCATTGAGAAAACATTTCGTAACGGTTGAATTCGTTCATTTTGTGTTAATGGCAATTCGTTTATTTCTACTTTATTGAGGCTGTTAAAAACATTGTACGTTTTCATATAATCGTACATTTTATAATGCCAACCAAAAACATAAAGCAATCCGAAAAACACAATCAATAATGCTAAGATACTTAAGCGACTTCCTGTTTTTGATGTTTTTCTAAATTTACGAAGACCAAAAATTAAGACCAGTAAGCTCACTATAATAATAAAGAGATACTTTCTTACAAATAGTAACGCTGGTTGATAATCGTCGCGTAATACAAAGAGTAGTATAAGCAAGATCAACCCAACAATGATGGTTATGGTTTTTTGCTTTTTTCCTTTATTCCAGTATGATTTTATCATTGTATATAATTGTCATTGCGAAGCTGATTTTTTTTCAGCTTTGGCAATCTGTTTGTTATTAGTTATAGTTTCAAATAATGAGATTACTTCGTCATTTTATTCCTCGTAATGACGTATTACATTAGACCTTTATCCTTTAATCGGTCACGTGCACTTTGCTTTTCAACTTCTGGTTTAGAATCAATTTTATTTTCTATTTCTTCTACACTATCAGTATCTTTAGTTTTTAAATCTTCAATAAAATCTTTTCCTTTTTCTACTGCGCCCTCTACCATATCACCAATAGAATCAGTTTTTTCTTCAACAACTTCTGAGGTTTTAATAACAAAATTAGCTAAATAGGTTCCTAAAAGTGTTCCAGCGGCAAAAGATGCAAAAGCAGAAATCCCATTATAACTAGAAAAAACAGGAAGAGGTGTTAAAAACTCAACAATTAAAGCTGCAACTAAAACCAAGCTAACAATAAAAATGATACGTGGTAAAAGTGCCTGTCTGTATACAAACCCTTTTGGATTATCCGCTTTCATTTGCAGATCTTTGCTATTCATTATTTTATTTAAAAACCGATATACACTATTACTGTTAGATTCTCTCCAGTAAAGAAATATTCCGAATAAAATTGCTGCTATAAATATTACGAGTTCTATTCCCATCTTGTTGTATTTAAGGTTCTTATAAAATTAGTCTAAATTTCTCAAATATTGTTACTAATACGTTCTATTACCCAGTCTTTAAAGGAGTCATCCCAAGTCTCATAACTCTTATAAAACTGTTCTTTGTCATACCAATACAGAAAGAGGGTATCTTTTGGTGAAATGTTAATTAATAGCTTATCTATTAAATCGCGATGCTGAGAAGATAATGAAGAATGTGGCTGGTGTAAAGCAAAATATAAGGATTGATCAATGATATTTTCAATTTTAAAAGCATTACTGCGCTCTAGTTTTTCAAGATACAATTCTACACCCATTACTTGTTTACGTGCCTTAATATCAATTTTATTCAGATAGCTTTTAAATAATACTTTATCATTTAAAATATCTTTTATTGGATGCTGTGTATCTTTTAAAAATTGATTGAGTTCAAACTTTTTTATTCTATCGTAATTTGGTGTCTTTACCACAGATTCTAAATTACATTCAATAATAAGATGGTCTTTTAGCTTATCTATTAATTCTGGCTGGGATATATGATATATTAACACATCATGTATTGTATCTTTAATGGCTTCTTTATAAACTTCCTTACTTTCAAAAACTATTATTGGCTTTATAAAATCTCTAAGGAGATAGACTCCACCAAAGGCTCGTGTAAAAAAAGAGCCTGTTGTAAAATGTAAAGGGTGTAGGCTCAAATCTCTGTCGCGTAAATCACCAACGGTATTAGCCGAGTCTAATAATTGTTGATGAATACTTTCATCAATGAAGTTATTATCAGTTCTAAACTTATCTATAAGTTTTAGTTGCTCTTTTTGCTTTTTTTCGAGATTATCAATTAATCGAAATGTGATATTAACATCATCATATTTTAGGATGTCTAAAGGTTCATAAAACACATCGATATCTTGGTCAAAATCAATACAAATTGCCGAATCCCTCGTAATATCATTAATCTTTTGTCCGTGTGTTCTAAAGACATGTTGCATCATTTCTTTATCGAACGAATGAAATGGTAGATATACGGGTTTTCCTTTTTGCAAAGGTGAAATGATGATACCATGCGGATTCGCATCTCCATGATTAAGGTACTGAACATCCTTCTTCTCTAGAGCAACTTCTGGACTCCAACCTACTCCATCAATAGAAAATAATTTGAGTTTAGTTTCAGAAAAGCCGAGTGTTTTTAGGCATTTATTATAACGCTCTACTAGTTTTCCTCTAACAGGAATAAGTTCGCTTTGATATAAGTTTGCTTTTTTTAGTTTTTGCATCTTGTTGCCGCAAAAGCGGTAATCTATTTTTATCTTATTCTAATATATAGGTGTTACAATAACTTATTAATTTGAGTATATTGTAATAGCATAATTGTTTTTGCGTCAATAATCTCTTCATTCTTAATCATTTCAATAGCTTTAGAAAAGGATAGTTCTAATACTTCAATTTCTTCATTTTCACTATCTAATCCTCCTCCTTCATTTATCTTCATTTCATCATTATATTCTGCCACAAACAAGTACATTTTTTCAGTTAACGCACCTGGAGATGTATAAGCCGTAAGTACTTGTTTGGCATTACTTATTTTATACCCAACCTCTTCTTCTGTTTCTCTTATTATGGTTTCTAAAGGATTGTCATTATTATCTATCGCGCCAGCACATGTTTCTATAGACATACCATCGCTATTATCGTTTTCATAGGCTGGCATTCTAAATTGCTTGGTTAAAATCACAGTTCCTTTTACTGTGTTGTATAACAATATTGCTGCACCATTTCCACGATTATAGGTTTCTCTAGATAAACGTTTCCAGTTTCCATTTTTAAATTGGTAATCGTAATTTATTCTATCTAATATTGCCCAATCTTTAGATAGGGTTGTTTTATTTATATTTTTTAGGTTTTGCATTTAACTAACTTCTTTTATCGAACTGTTCTCTTGCCTCTGTTTCAATATTCAACTGGTTAACTCTTGCATCTACTTTCCGTTTAAAGTCTGTATCTGCAATAGTTGCTACATTATCTAAATAGCGTATCACTTCTTGTCTTCTAATATCTGAAAAGTTTAAGCCTTTCATATTTCCTTTCATTAATTCTTGAAGCATATTAAATTTGGTTTCATAATTCTTTTTGAAATACTTATCAGGATTTTCGAACCAATCTTTTTCTAAATCAAAATCGGTTAAACGCAATGAAATTGCCGATTGAATATTACGAACATCTCTCGATGAGAAAAACGGAAATATCTTCTGAATCTCTTTATACAGAGCTGCATAAAACATGTGATCTTCTGCTTCATGAAGTTTTTCAACTTTATCAAAAGTTTCATGAACACGATCTTCTGAAGGTTTTTCAACAGCATTTAGAATTTCTCCCATTGTTTTAGCTAAACCTTGATCTGCTAAATACTTATAGGTTTCCGGATCGTCCATATTTACAAAACCTGGCATGGTGTCTTTCAACTTCTTCCACCATATATAATCTTGATCTACAAAATCGTGCTCTGTACGTGCTCCATCAATTTTAAATCGTCCTTGTACACGAGAAATTACTGCTTTATCTAACATTTCTGGCAAATTGGTAAACAAGCCAATGGAACTGTTACCATAATTAACAGCATAGGCACCTTCTGTGTATCTTAAAAATACTCCAATTACTTCTTTTACACCAGCCGAAACACCTTGTGCTGTTCGTTCTTGTAAATTATTCTCTGCATCATCAATTGGTGCGAAAATTAATTTGGTTGGATCTTGCATAGGTTTCATCCACTCTACCATTTTTTCGGCAGAACCACCTTGAAACGTACTTATTAACGTATCTGGCATTGGGTGAAATAAAAATGGAATGTCTAAATGATCAGAATGTTCTTTCAGTCTCGTTGCAATAGCTGCAATCAACATACTTTTTCCAGTTCCTGGAATTCCATAACCCATAAACACTGGCATAAAACCACCAAGTTCTTGAAACGGATTTTTCTTTGCCTCAAAATCGTAACTCAACATTCGTTCGGTCAATCGACGTCCAAAATGCTTTGCATCTTTGTTTCCAACGATTTGTTCGAATTGAATTTTATTAAATTCAATACTTTTTGCAGTTCCTTGAAATACGTTATCCCAACCAGAAACAGCAAAGTCAGATTTTTCGAGTTTATAAGTTCTATCAACAATAGTTTCTGTATATTCTAAGCTGCTTTTTCGTAATTGAATTTCATCTATTAAAGCCTCAAAATAAACAACTGTAAAATCAATAACATCTTTATCTGATTTGATAATTTCTGGATGCCCCAAATACTTGTCGTAATAAAACAATTGGCACGAAATTCCTTTTAATGGTGTCATAAGCGACACTTCCGGAATACCTGCAAACTTCTGCTTCATCACAGATAAATCATCGGAAGCATGTGGTTTTAAATCGTGCAAGATTTTATAAGCTGTAGCAAACAACATATATGCGGTAGCTGTATGCATTTTACTTTCGTATTCTCGTTTTCCTGAGTTATCTAATGCCGATTTGTTTTCGCTGAGACTAGATAAACCTGACGCATCATAAAAGCTATCCTTAATCCAAATTCCAAGTGTTAATCCTTCTTGGACAGCAAATAAGGTTTGATTTAAATAAATAGGAAGTGCAACCGATTCTGGCAACAATCTCTTTTTTAAAGCTAATATCGTTTTAGATACTGAGGTTACAGCGACGTTACTCCCATTATTGGCGCGTGATAGATACAATAAAATAGATTCATCTTTTCCGTTGTTATCTTTATTTTTAGCACGTTGACTCTGTTCCCATTGAATAGATTTTAAATAGGATGTAGCTTCATCTCGAAGCATATCTAGTTCGTTTTGTTTTATTGGAAAAGTTGAGTTATGTTCCATTTTTTATTTTTTTCGTCATTGTGAATGAAATGAAGCAATCTCTTCCTTTTTGGACAGATAACCACGTCTATTCGTTCCTCGTTATGACGTTACTTATTATTAATAGTCAATTCAGAAATTTGAATAGGACTTTGAGCCAACTTATTCATAATTTCTGGTGTTTTATTGTATAGCAATTGTATAATTCTGTGTGGTGCAAAGACATAGCGTTGCCTGAACATTGCGTCCCATCTTTGAAAGGTTTGTTTGCTAAAAAACCCTCCTTCTTTAAATTCGCTACCAGATTTTAGTTCATCTATTTTAAAAGAAATCGCATAAGACTCTAAAGGAATTTCCTTATTTGCTATGCCTTGTAAAATGGCATGTGTGACTTTGTTTTCGTCTTTAGCAAACACATTATGAATAGGACCTAAATCGACACGTTTTATAAGCTTCGGAAATACTTTAGGCAAGCGTTTGTCTATTCCGTAAGCCATTGTATCTAAAGACATTTTTCTGTCTGCTACTGCTTTTAATATATTATATATTTCGCTTCTCTCCTTAATAGGGTTGCTTCCATCATAATTAAAATACATATAACAAATAAATGGTCTATTGTGAGATACATCATAGAAACTCCAACTTACTAAATACTCTGCAACTGAACCTTCTGGTGCAGTTATAATTTTACCTTGTACAAAACGATTAAAAATATATTCTTTTTTGGCAGATGCATAATATACTATTGAAGCCGCTTGAAAGAGTTTTCGCTTAGCAATTGGTTCTTTCTTTCGCATTAGCGTGTCTAAAAATTCTTCTTTTAAAGTATCTACACCTGTAAGTTTGCCTAAATAGTCTTCGCGTAATTCTAAATCGTTGAATAAATAACGGAACTCTAAGTAATTTGGGAAACTAGAATCCGTTAGATCCACTTTCATGTTTTCTTCTTCGTCGTACATGTATTTTACACGCATGGCTTCGATGGAATACAACAGTAAATCACTGTATTGCTTAAATAACAGTACCTCTTGCTTATTTAGTATTTGCTTTTGTTGTACAGCTACAATAAGTTCTTTGAGAGAAAAATCTATCATTTTGTGATAGAACACGTACTGTTCTTTAGAATCTAATACGGCTGAATCTAATGGTGTAACTATCATTATTTATTATTTAGGACGCTTTCATTAAGAAGTGATATAATTTCTATTGCATTCTTTTTATTGATACCTAAACCAACATTATAGACTTTTTCTGATGTGTTAACACTTACTTTTCCATTTTTTATCACAAAAAACACTCCATATTCAGGATTATTATTAATCGATATTGAGCTAATATTATGAATACTTATTTCTTTCCTATATCCTAAACCAAATAATGTTTTCTTAATTTTCAGAAATTCTTCATTATACTCAATAGTCTCTTTCCCCCAACATGTCCAAAAAAACAAAAAGATAAT
>NZ_CAXBGB010000042.1:0-27607 GCF_963975125.1 uncultured Winogradskyella sp.
CAATTAATTCGATTTTCCAATCTCTTTTCCATTTCTTGAATTGTCTTTCTCTTTTCTCGGCTTCACTATCATTTTCAAACTCTTCAAAATAAACCAGTTTATCACAATTGTATTTTGCGGGAAAAGATCTTGTCCGAATTTTTAATTTATGTTCTTTTACTCTTTCTTCAATATAATCAGTAACACCAATATAAATAACACCGTTAGGCTTATTTGTCATTATATAGACATACCAAAGTTTCATCCAATCGATTAAGAGGCCTCTTTTTTCAAAGAGGCTCGGTTCCTTTTCTTTTCAGCATGTGCCATGGCAGCATCACGAACCCATTCGCCTTCTTCCCATGCACCAACTCGAGCTTTCATTCGCTCCTTATTACAAGGTCCATGACCTTTAACAACTTGCCAAAACTCATCCCAATCGATTTCGCCAAAATCGTAGCTACCACGTTCTTCATTCCATTTTAAATCTGGATCTGGAATTGTTAAGCCGATGAGTTCTGCCTGTGGAACAGTTTGATCAATAAATTGTTGACGCAAGTCGTCATTAGATTTACGTTTCAATTTCCATTTCATAGATTGTTCAGTATGAATAGATTCTGCATCTGTAGGTCCTAACATCATTAAACTAGGCCACCACCAGCGGTTTAAAGCATCTTGAGCCAAATCTTTTTGCTCGAGAGTTCCGTGGGCCAATTTCATCATGATTTCATATCCTTGACGTTGGTGAAAACTTTCTTCTTTACACACACGAACCATTGCTCTTGCATAAGGCCCGTAAGATGTGTTACATAATGGCACCTGATTAATAATGGCGGCACCATCTACTAACCAACCAATTGCTCCCATATCTGCCCAAGTAATAGTTGGGTAGTTGAAAATACTTGAGTATTTCGCTTTTCCAGAATGTAGTTGATCGTACAACTCGTTTCTTGATACACCTAAAGTTTCACAGGCACTGTATAAGTATAATCCATGTCCTGCTTCATCTTGTATTTTTGCTAATAGAGCAACCTTGCGTCTTAACGAAGGCGCTCTAGTAATCCAGTTACCTTCTGGAAGCATACCTACAACTTCCGAATGTGCATGCTGAGACATTTGCCTAATATGCGTTTTACGGTACTTTTCTGGCATCCAATCTTTAGGTTCAATTTTTTCATCACGTGCAATACGTGCTTCAAACTGATCCTCTAAATTTTTTATTTGTTCTTCACTCATTATTTTTAGGTATATAATTCTAATTATTAGGCGTTTATATCCAGAATAACAATATTAAATTAATCAAGCCTTCTCAGGCTTGATTTTAATCTCATCTCATTGTGAAATTTAATTTTAGAAATTTCAAATTGAGTTATTCCATCATTCCAAATTGCTTTACCATTTTTTATTATTGGATTACCTAAATCTGTAATATAACTCTGAACTTTATTTTGCAAAAGCTGAGTTTTATTGTAAACAAAAATCATTTCTTTTATTTTATTATTATCATCAAAAATTAGTTGTATAGTTTCTGAACCGCCAAAAACTTCTTCTTTTAAAAAGATTACACTAGGTCTAATAATGCTAATTTTATTGATATGCTTCTCAAAATTATCACCTAATCTAATTTGACCGTATTCTTTGTTCAGTTTAATGTAAGTGAAAATTTTAGTATGTGTTACATTTTTTTTAATAGCACATGACTGGATAAAAAGAAATAAAAAAGTATATAAAATAAGTTTACTAGTTTTCATGATTTTTTTTACATATAACTACAAGATTCATGAAACCTTGTAGGGTAATTTCATACATCAAAATCGACAACAACCTTTTCGGCAGTTGGCACTGATTGACAGCTCAATACCAAGTTTTGTGATACCTCTTTATCGTCTAAAGCGTAGTTAATTTTCATTTCTACAGCACCTTCAACAACTTTACATTTACAAGTGCTGCAAACACCTCCTTTACAGGCAAACGGTAAATCTGCGCCAGCTCCTAAAGCGGCATCTAATATATTATCGTATTCCTTTGTCATGGTAAACAAGAATTCTTTTCCACCATCCACTATAGTAACCTCAACACCTTCTACATTTTGCTGAGCTAATCGCTCTGCTCGTTTGATATCTTCTTCAGATAGTCCTGTTACGAATAGCTCGAAATGAATAAGCTCTTTTGGTAAGCCTGCATTAACTAAATATTCACTTACATAGTTTACCATTTTTTCCGGTCCGCAAAGAAACACTTCACTTGTATCTGGGATATCGATAAATGTTTTTGTTAGAACTTTCATTTTTTCGTCATCAAATCGTCCATTAAACAACTCTATATCTCTACGCTCTTTAGTTAAGAAATAATAAATTTCTAACCTTCCAAAGTATTTATTTCTAAGCTGTTCTAGCTCTTCTTTAAAGATAATTGATTTTGCTGTTTTATTAACATAGAATAGCTTGCAAGTAGAATTTGGTTCCGCTTTAAGATGTGTTTTTATCATAGAAAGTACTGGCGTAATACCACTTCCTGCAGCAAAAAATAAATAGTTTTTTGACTCTTCAGGTTTTACCTCAACACCAAATGTTCCGCTTGGCGCCATAACTTCTAATTCATCTCCAGTCTTTAAACTTTCATTTATATAAGTCGAAAATTTTCCTCCTGGAATTTGCTTTACAGCAACTTTCCATTGATTTTCTATAGGACTAGAACATAACGAATATGAGCGACGTACATCTTCACCTTTGATATCTGCTTTTAAAGTTAAATGTTGCCCTTGTCTAAACTTGAATGCTTCGTGCAATTCTGAAGGAATTTCAAAAGCAACTACTGAAGTGTCTTCTGTCTCCTTATAAATATCTGCAACTTTTATATTATGAAATTTAGCCATACCTATTCTTAACTAGTTAACTAACGTTTGTTAGTCTGTTTGACAAAGTTATAAAATATAATCTAAACTATTTGTTAATTCCTTTGATGAGGATTTGATATAAAGTATTTGATAATTCTTGTAAGTTTAGATCTTCCTTCTTTGGTATCCAAATGTAAAGTGATCTTAGTGTAGTTAATATTGAAAACATCATTACATCTGGTTTTGCATCTACTATTTCATTAGATTCTATGCCTTCTTTAAGAATCGACTTAAAATCATTTTCATACGCGATGCGTAATTTTTGATAGTAGTCTAGTTGTACTTCTAGATGCATCCAATCATTATTTAAGGATGCCATACCATATATATTTTGGCTAGAAATTTTAACGTGAAGTTCAATAATTTTCTTAAGCTTTTCGATACATGAAGAATCCCTAGAACGAATTAATCCCATGCCTTTGGTAAATTCTTCTGCCAAAGAAATAATAATTCCATCTAAAATATCTTGCTTAGAATTGATATGATTATAAAGACTAGCAGCTTTAATCCCCATTTCTCTAGCCAAATCCCTCATTGTAACAGCACTATAGCCTTTTTCTTTAAATAGCTTAGCTGCAACTCTAACGATTTCTTCTTTACGTGTTTCTTGTTTCATCCTACTAGACTTTTCTTCAAGAAAGAGAACTTATGCCTTAATGCTTTGAATTCGATTGATAATTTGTAAATTTAAACAAAAAGAAACTATGGGATTTTTAGACTTTATTTTTGGCGCAAAAAAACGCCAGATTAAAGATTATGTTAATAATGGCGCTATTATTTTAGATGTTAGAACGCAACGCGAATGGGATAGTGGTCACATTGATAACTCGGTTCATATTCCTTTGAATGAATTGAATAATCGTGTTGATGAAGTTAAAAAAATAAACAAACCAATTGTAGCTTGTTGCGCAAGTGGAATACGATCTGCAAAAGCAACCAAGTTTTTAAATCTTAAAAATATTGACACCATTAATGGTGGTGGTTGGGTAAATTTAAAAAGTAAACTATAACTTCAGTGATTGTAAAACTTCTAAAGATTCTACTGGTTTTTGATAATATTCTAACTTCCAACCCAAAGTATTTGTAAGTATATAGAATTTTGAAAGTTCGCTTATTAATCGATTCTGCGCATTTGATTTTAAATCTGAATCTTCAATTTTTTTTATGAGTGATGTATTTACGATATCTTTAATTTCGTTGTAATCTTTTGCTTCAAATTGATTTAGAAAGTCTGATTGAATATCATAATATTCAAAATCAGGGCTAATTTTTATTTCTTCTTTTGGGATAGTTATAATCTGTAATGTTTTGTTTACCTCATCAATTTTATATTCAATTTTACTTAAATCGTAACCAATGGTAACATTTGCATTTACAATAACTATAGCTCGCTTTTTCGCTTCTAACAAATCACCAAAAATTGCTTTAGAGTTTTTATAAGTGAATACTTCGCTAAAATGACCTTCGGTAACGATCAGTTTACCTACATTTTTAATCTGCTCTTGGATTAAAGCTGTGTTTTCCTTAAGCACAATTTTATCATCCTTTTTGTCACCACAATACTTAAAGGTGAATAAGACAATTAATGTAATAACGACACCGAATAGTATTTTTCGCATAGGCTAATTTAATAAAAATACCCTTGAATATATAGAAAATTAATATCTTTAAGCATGGCTTACGATGAACACCTTGGAGATAGAATCCGCCAAATTATGCAATCTAAGAACGTTCCATTTTACGATAAGAAAATGATGGGAGGTTTAGTTTTTATGGTAAACGATAAAATGTGTTGCGGCATACATATCGATAAAAAATTTGGCGATAGCTTGCTAATGACTAAGATTGGAGTTAATGCTTACAAACAAGAGATCGAAAAAGAAGAGTGCTTACCCATGGACTTTACAGGACGACCAATGAAAGGCTACATTTTTGTAACTCCACAAGGTTTTGATATGGATATTGACCTTGAGTACTGGATTGATAAAGCTGTTGATTTTAATAAAATCCTCACCAAATGAAACATAAAGGACACATAGATATTAATCAATCTTTAGACAAAGTTGCAGAACTCTTTGCAGATCCAAATAATTTAAAGGAATACCAAGATGGGTTTATTAGAAAAGTTCATGTTAGTGGAGAAAGAGGAAAAACCGGAGCTATTTCTAAAATGTATTATAAACACGGTAAAAGCGAAATGGAGTTAACCGAAACCATTACAAAAAACGAATTGCCACATTTATTTGAAGCCCGTTATTACCACATCCACATGGATAATACCATGAAATGTAATTTTATAGCACTTAGCGACAATGAAACACGATACGAATACGAATACGAGTACACTCGCATTAATTGGGTAATTCCAAGACTTATGGCCATTCTGTTTCCGAGTATGTATAAAAAACCTGCTGAAAAATGGTTGAGACAGTTTAAAACCTTTGCAGAAAAGTAATAAAACACATTTCAATAACTGTATCTCTCATTCATTAATAATAGTATTAAAGTATATTAACTTCTGTAAATAAGATTATGTTCATTAGTACCATTAAAGCAAAGCTAGTTTTATTTGTTACAAAATAAACTTCTTAAAATTTCATTAATTATCGTAAATTAAAAATCTAAAAACCAACCTTTATGAAATCATTATATTCTATTTTATTGAGTACAACTTTAGCTCTTATTTTTTTGCTCTCGTGCTCTAATCCTAAAAAGGAATTTGCAACAATGCTCATTTATGGTGGCACTATTTATACTGTAGATTCTACTGCAACGACTGTTGAAGCAGTAGCTACTAAAGATAATAGTATTCTATTTGCAGGAACGCTCGCTGAAGCCGAAGCATATAAAAACGAACAAACAGAACTCATCGATTTAAAAGGCAAAACAATGACACCTGGTTTAATTGAAGGTCATGGTCACTTTATGGGATTAGGATATAACAAATTAACCCTTGATTTAATGAATACAACAAGTTACCAAGCTATTGTAGATGCCGTTGCAGAACGTGTTAAAACGACAAAGCCTGGTGAATGGATTACAGGAAGAGGTTGGCACCAAAGTAAATGGGATAGCATGCCAGCAGAGACGGTTCATGGTTTTCAAACACATCATTTATTGAGTGAAATATCACCAGATAATCCTGTCTATCTAGGGCATGCTAGTGGTCATGCAGGTTTTGCCAATGCTAAAGCGATGGAAATAGCAGGTTTAAATAGAATAGCTAAGGACGGAATTAAAAAGTATGAATTAGAAGGTGGCGAAGTCCTTGTGGATGCACTTGGTAGACCAACAGGCGTTTTCAATGAACGTGCTCAAGGTTTAATTCGGCAACATATTCCTGAAAGAACACCCGAAACAGATATACAAGCCTTTGAGCTTGCTGTTGAAGCCTGTCAGGAAAATGGTATTACAAGTTTTCATGATGCAGGTATTGGTAGAAAAAGGATTGCATTTTATGAAAAAATGAAGTTGGAAGGTAAAATGAACACACGTATCTATGCAATGCTTACAGGATGGGATGAAGACTTACTTAATGAATGGTTTGAAAAAGGTCCTATGGTTGATCCTAATTATCTTTTAACTATTCGCTCAGTAAAATTAAATTGCGATGGCGCATTAGGATCTCGAGGAGCATGGCTTTTAGAACCTTATTCAGATAGACCAGATCATTTTGGACATGAAACGCTTCCTATGGATTTTGTAAAAAAAACAGCATTAAATGGACTTCAACATGGATTTCAAGTTTGTGCTCATGCTATTGGTGATCGTGCCAATAGAGAAATTCTAGACCGCTACGAAATGGCCTTTAAAGAATTACCTAAATTAGCATTAGACCATCGCTTTAGAATAGAACACGCACAACATTTACACCCAGACGATATTCCTCGTTTTTCAGAATTACAGGTAATTCCTGCGATGCAAGCCATACATATGTCTTCAGACAGACCTTGGGCCATTGATCGCTTAGGTAAAAAGCGCATTAAAGAAGGTGCTTATATGTGGCAAGCTTTATTGCAAAGTGGAGTTCCTATTGTTAATGGCACTGACGTACCTGTTGAACCCTTAAATCCGATAGCAAGTTTCTATGCTAGTGTGAGTAGAAAAACATTAAAAGGCTTACCTGAAGGAGGCTATGAACCAGAACAAAAAATGACCAGAGCACAAGCCTTAAAATCTTACACTTTAGATGCGGCTTATGGTGCTTTTGAAGAGGATATTAAAGGCTCAATAACTATTGGGAAGTTGGCTGACTTTACGATTTACGATCAAGATTTAATGACCGTTGATGAAGATAAGGTTCTTAGCACTAAGGTGGTTATGACCATTTTTGATGGTAAGGTAGTCTATACGATGAAATAATATAATCTGTTAAGTTTTACCAGTAATTATAATGGATATTAAAATTCGAAAATTGCAACCCGACGAATCAAATTCTTATCGAGAATTACGTTTGCAATGCTTGAAAAATTATCCGATGCATTTCACTTCTAATTATCTTGATGAGCAAGCAAAGGAGAAGCTGTTTTTTCAAACTAATATAGAACAATCCAACCCAAACAATTTTGTTATTGGAGCATTTCTTAAAAATACTTTAGTTGGTATTTCTGGTTTTAATCGTTATGATAGAACTAAAATAGAACACAAAGGCAGAATAATTCAGGCGTATGTGAATCCAGATTATCAAGGACAGCAAATTGGTTTTAATCTCATAAAATCGACTATAGATGAAGCCTTTAAAATAAATGACATAGAGCAAATAGAAATTGATGTTATCACAAGCAATACAAATGCAGAAAAGCTATACAAGAAAATAGGTTTTACTGAATATGGAATTCAAAAGAATTTTATGAAAGTGAATGATGCCTATTATGATCATAAAATGATGATGCTATTTAAAAATCAATATAAAACATAAGCTACGAAAACAACACCTAAACATAATGAGCGAGTTGCAAATATGAAATTTTCTTCGGTTTATCTTCATTATATCACAAAAGTTGAGAAGAAAGGTAGAACAATAGAAGAATTGCATCAAGTGATTGAGTGGCTATCGTGTAGAAGACATTGAAAATCCTTTAGCGCAACAGACAAGATATTTAGACAAACTAATAGATGAATTAGCAAAAGGCCGAAAGATGGTAAAAATATCACGAGATAAATAGAACAACAGAAAGATACACTCAAAGAATTAGAAAACCATCTACAGTGAAAAAATATAAATCATTTCAATATCTAAAGAGCGCTTTTTTCATAAACTACAACTTGTTTTTAACAAGATTTTGATGGCTTGTTTTACACACTATTTTTTTGCAATACATCGAAAGTTAGAGCATCTTAGCTTAAAAAAGTGCAACACAGCCTAGTTTTATACTTACCAATCCATTTACTTATACATTTACACTTGTAAACACGCCATTTAGTGTTTGCATTGTTTCCCAAAACAAAAACCTACTTATAATGAAAAAATCACTCGCAATCGCTTGCATGCTATTAGGTATGTTAGTATCTGGTCAAAAATCCATCTTACTACAAAATATTAACGTTAGAGCTAACGAATTAAAACATGGCTTAAATAAATCTGGTGACAGCCTCATTCTTGAAGGCAAACGCATTATAAATAAAGTTGAAATTTTCAATAACAACTTTGAAAAAACCTTCATAGTAGAAAACCATAACGCCAAAATACCCTTAAACAATATACCAATTGGTCGATTTGTAACGGAAGTTAAAGTAGATGACAAACTTATTATCATCACTTTGTTACGTAATGAATCGTTTGAGAAACTACCCGAAGTAAGTACTGAGAAAGAGTATGCACAAAATAAAAATGCTCTAGCATCGCAAAACGAAGCCAGTGGTACTACTTTATCTATTTCTAATTCTGAAGGAAAACTTAATAAACAACTTATTAAATCTGTAAGGTTTTATTGGATTGTATATAAAATTAATAAGGGTCATAGCTCTAGTAAGATTATGAAAATAGGAGATCGAAAATCGGTTACTAAAATGATTCGACAAAACAAAATTGACCTTAAAACTAAATCAGGAAAATATAATGAATTAACTATTTGGGAAGTCTATGACACATCAAAGTTTATGAGGTACAAAAGACAAAACCCAGATTATGCAAATGCCAAAGAAGTAGATTGTTTTAATACCGTTCCTTTCTTTCAATCACAGACAGAAGATTAAAACTTATAATTTATTATTTCTTCAACTCTAATTTCTCAGCAAAATAATCGCAAAAATCTTTCATGGTTGCGGTCATTTTTTCGTCTTGGGTAGCACGTAAAAAGGTATCACTCATAGTTACTAGAGTTTGGTGAAAAAAGAGTTTCATCTCATCTACTGGCATATCCTTTGTCCATAAATCAATCTTTAGTGTTTCTTGCGCTTTGTTATCCCAAACAGATAACATAAAAGCTTTAGCCTCTTCATTATCAACACCTCCATCTTGCGCAGACCAATTGAGTTTCTCTGGTACACGATTTTCATCGAGTTCTACGTTTAATTCTATTTTAGATTTTATAATCTTAGACATTACTTTTTGGGTTTAAATTTTGATTTTATAAAAATTTCTTCAGGCTCCGTCTGCATAATTGTCATAACATCTTTACCTGTATTTTCGGCATACGCTTTTACAATCTGCCAACCAATATACTGTCCTAAACGCCCTGGTGATTCGTTATCAAATTCGAGATAAAACTTAGAAAAAGGTGCATCTGCAATGAAACGATTTGGTAATTTATTGTCTGAACTGTATAATAATTCTTTCTCTATAAAATAACTCCAAATTGGACTTTCATTGGCTTCAGCCCATTTAATTTGCACTTCAGAATAGCCTATTTTTTCAGCATTAGTTTTAAACGGAATCATTATATCTTTGAAGTAAAGCAACTTACCGAAGTAAATCATTTCATCTAACAAACTTTTTCTGTTTGTTTGAAACGCGTATTTCTTCGCATAACCCTCAGCCAAATCCACAACAATTTGCTCCTTTTTAAAGTTTTTTGCCAAATACGAAGGAATATTACCATTTACATAAAACGTATGGTTTTCTCCCAAATAATTATCTAATGCTATCAAAGTTATACTGTCTGTAACAATGATTTTATCTCTGTACTGAACATTGTTGGTTAAAGTGATCACTCTAGGTACTGAAAATACTTTATCATAGTACTTAATATGCTGATACATACTTACCATTTCTTCTTTTATATCTTTAAAATCTTTGAAGGCCTTATTAACCTCTTGCAAAATTTCATTCTGTAAAGTATCATTTAGCTTATTCACCCAAATTGAATCTGGTGTATATTTAGAAAACAAAAAAGGATAAGCATCTTTTAGCTGTGGTAAATCCTTTGGTGTTGCCTTTAAGGAAGCTGTATCAAAACGCTCTATTATAAAATTAGTTTCAATCTTGGCAATCTCACTTTCGAGTTTAGAATCACTATCACAAGACGCAAAAACCAATCCTAATATTAAAAATATGTAATTTCTTTTTGGCATTTGGTAAAACATTTTTAATCCTAACACGATTGCGTTATTTTTGTTGTGCAAAGGTACACTTCTTTACATTAAATTTTAAATATTATGCAAACAGAAAAGGTTGTAAACCATATCGTAGATTGGTTAAAAGATTATGCCACAAATGCAAGAGTTAATGGTTTTGTTATTGGTATTTCTGGCGGAATTGATTCTGCCGTAACCTCTACGTTATGTGCAAAAACAGGCTTAGACCTTTTGTGTATAGAAATGCCAATTCACCAAGCAGCTAGTCATGTTACAAGAGCACAAGAGCATATAGCTCAATTAAAGAAGCGTTTTTCTAATGTGAGTGATACGCGTGCTGATTTAACTCCTGTTTTTGAAGAGTTTAAAACCGAGGTAAGCTTAGAAGGCAAACAAGCCGTAGTAGATATGGCTTTAGCAAATACTAGAGCTCGTTTACGTATGACCACTTTATATTATCACGCAGGTTTACTAGGTCTTTTAGTTGCAGGCACCGGAAACAAAGTTGAAGATTTTGGTGTCGGTTTTTATACTAAATATGGTGATGGTGGTGTAGATCTAAGTCCGATAGCGGATTTACTAAAATCTGAAGTATATAAAATTGCCGAATATCTTAAAGTGCCAAAATCTATTATGAAAGCTGCTCCAAGTGATGGCTTATTTGGCGACAATCGTAGTGATGAGGACCAAATCGGAGCCTCTTATTCTGAATTAGAATGGGCAATGCAAATGCTAGATGAAGGTAAAACTGCTGATGAATTTGAAGGCAGACAGCACGAAGTTTTCGAAATTTTTATGCGTTACAATAGGTCAAACAAACATAAGATGATTTCTATACCAATTTGCGAAATTCCTAATAATTTAAAATAATTATTGCGTTTTATCGAATAAATTAGTTAATCTGCCTAATTTTTGATTATTTTTGTTTAACAAACCTCTACTTTTAAACTTAACTTAGCATTTTGTTAAAGTAAAAATAACCCTAACCAAAACCAAAAATCAATTATCATGATACAAATTCTGATTGTTGACAATCATCCTATTGTAAGAACTGGACTTGAGTTGTTCTTAAATAGTAAACCAGATCTTAAAGTCGTAGGAAGTTTAAGTAGTGGAATTGAAATATTTGAATTTGTAAGACGTCACGACGTAGATGTTATTATATCTGAAGTTGACTTACCAGAACTTAACGGTATTACCGCACTTAGAGCCATTAAGAAAGAAAATAAAAACGTTAATGTCTTAATGTTTAGTCATCAGCCTGAAGAGATTTATGCTATTAGCACGCTCAAAGCTGGTGCTTCTGGATACTTAAATAAAACAGCGAGTATAGAAACTATTGAAGCTGCGGTAAGAAAAATTCATTCTGGAGAAGTATCACTTAGTGAAAAAATGGATAAACACCTGCGTTATGAAGATACACGCAAAAGCAGAAGCAGATTATTCAAAAAGCTTTCTACAAGAGAAGTTGAAGTTTTAAAACTACTCTCAATTGGCAGAAAGAATAAAGAGATTGCACAAGAATTAGATATAAACGAGAAAACTGTTAGCACTTATAAATCTAGACTTTTTAAGAAATTGAATGTGACTAATATTGTAGATTTAATTCACCAAGCGAAGCATCATAATTTAGCTTAACCAATTACTCTACCTAGCTTACGAGATAATAACATTTTAAGACCAACATAGTCTTTAACATCTTCTATGATTGAGCGAGAATCTGAATCTTCTTTTAAGGTTTCTTTTTTGTATTCTGCTACTTTTTGGTCTATTAAATGGCACCTTAAACTTAATATGGTTTGGCTTACCAATTGTGATACTGCGTGTTCCTTTTCTTTCGGAATAATTTGATTACGTTCCCAATCATGAAGATTGTATTTCTCATCTTCCATTAAAATACTTGTAACCATATTGGCAGCTTCCTGATCTAATTGATTAACGAAATTTTTAGTTGAAAAATTTTCGTCTTGATTAAGCTTATCAATAATTGAATAGTATAGTGTTTTAAACTGGTCATTTGTAAACTGCATCTCATCTTCCTGCAGGTCTAAATAAATTTTTTCAAATACACGGGCTTCTTGCTTCATAGGTTCTAAAATTAAATCACCAGAAACCTCATCTTCTTTTAATATTAAATCTTCAAATTGCTCCGTTCTATCTCCATAAAGCATTAAGATTTCTATGATTTTTCGTTCTAACTCATACTGAACATTGATTTTTTGTTTGGGTTGTTCAACATTTTTAACGACTTCAAAAACTTTTTGCTCTTGTTTGTGTTTCTTATTTGATTCCTGAAAGTCCTTTTTACTAATTTGTGCTAACGTACTAAATAATACATTTTCACTTATATCCATAATACGAGCACACTCTTGAATATAAATTTCGCGTTTTATCTGATCAGGAATTTTAGCAATACTATTTACAATTTCTCTAATGGTTTCAGCTTTTTTAATAGGATCGTTATTAGCTTCCTTAACTAACAAGTAAGCTTTAAACTGAATGAAATCCTTAGCATTTTCATTGAGGTATTCTGTAAGTTCTTCTATAGTATTTGATTTTGCAAAACTATCTGGATCTTCGCCATCTGGAAAGGTGCAAACCTTCACATTCATACCTTGCTCCAAGATTAAATCTATACCACGAATCGATGCTCTAATACCTGCATCATCACCATCAAAAAGTACAGTAATATTATTAGTAAGTCGATTTATTAAGCGGATTTGGTCTGGTGTTAAAGCCGTACCAGAAGAGGATACCACATTTTTAATTCCGGTTTGATGAAACTGAATTACATCTGTGTAACCTTCTACCAAATAACAATTATCTTCTTTAGCTATACTTTGCTTCGCATAATACAAACCATAAAGCACTTTGCTCTTATGATAGATTTCACTTTCTGGCGAATTAAGATATTTAGCCGCTTTCTTTTCATTAGTTAAAATACGTCCTCCATAGCCAAGGATACGACCACTCATACTATGAATAGGAAACATTACTCTGCCTTTAAATCTATCGAAGCGTTTTTCTCCTTTTACAATAGTAAGACCTGTAGCTGATAAAAAATCTATATTATAACCTTTTCCTAAAGCATCATCTGAGAAGGCTTGCCACTCATCTAAAGAATAGCCTAACTGAAACTTTTTAATTGTCTCTTCTGTAAAACCACGTTCTTTAAAATAGCTTAAGCCAATTGCTTTTCCTTGGTCTGTGTTATGTAATATTTTTTGAAAATAAGTATTTGCATATTCACTAACCAAGTATAAACTTTCTCTTGCATCTGCTTGCAATTTCTCCTCATCCGTTCGCTCGGTTTCTTCTATCTCAATGTTGTACTTTTTAGCTAAATACTTTATAGCTTCTGGATAGGTGAAATGCTCGTGCTCCATTAAAAAAGTAACTGCATTACCTCCTTTACCGCTAGAGAAATCTTTCCAAATTTGTTTCACAGGAGATACCATAAAACTAGGAGAACGCTCGTCGCTAAATGGGCTCAGTCCTTTAAAACTACTACCCGATTTTTTTAGTTGTACAAAATCACCAATCACCTCTTCTACGCGAGCGGTTTCAAATACTTGTGCTATGGTGTTTTGTGATATCATACAACTTCCTGCGAAGGCAGGAATCTTATTACTATTTTGAGTGAGTTTTTAAGTGTTTCCTAATTTCGTGGGAACTGAGTGTAAATTTAAGATAAACAATTTGTATTAAAAATTAATAACCCAAATTAACTTGACTTTCTCATTTGAAGTTTAGCGCCTGATATAAGTTATTAAAACAGACTCATTATCACAAAAGTTGTGAAACACATTGATCAAGTCAACAAAACTTAATGAATACCACCAAAAAAGGAGATATTTTAGAAAATAAAACACTTTAACCCAAAGTAAATATCTTAGAACTTGTGATTTTGATAAAAAGAAATTGGAATTAGCAAAAACATAGTTAACACTCCAAGAGAATTATTCATCCTTAGACACGAATTAGGTCATTATATTTTACTACAGGTAAAAACAGTTTAGAAAACCCTTTGCATCGGATTGAATGGCAGGCAATGCAAAGAAGCGATTTACCAAAAAGTAAGTTTATATTAAACGATGAAATTCAAACTCACAAAAAATTTCAAAGAATAGTATCTTATTTCTCAACACATTTTAAGGTATCTAAAACTAGTATCATTTATCGTCTTTAAGAATTTAAATTAATTAAGCTAGTTTCAAGAACTAAATCTATTGGAGAATTAATTAATGAATTTAGAACTGAATATTTCACATAAATACGTTAAACGAAACAAAAAAAGCCTCAATCTAAATAAAGATCAAGGCTTTTAATACTCAAAAATTGATTGGTTTAGTCCATATCAAAACGGACTCCGACTGAAATATTATTTTGATCAACTGTTTGGTTTTTAAACAATGGGTTGAGATCGTACTTTACATATAGTGCCATATCACCTAATGCTACATAGCCACTTACTCCATATACAAACTCACTTACTTCAAAACCTCCTCGTTGTTTGTCTTTTATTCTGTTACCATCTTCTTTGTACTTTAATTTTTGCATGCTACCTATGTTTAAACCAGCGTAACCACCTAAGCCAACTTTTAACTTATTGTGAGTGGAATATCTAAAGTAATTTTTCTTTTCAATTTTTTTAGAGGGTCCAAATTCTATATGCACAGGGAATACTAAATTTGTAGTTCTAAATTTTGCCTTGTTTAAGTCTGACGGAAACTCTTGAAGTGAAATATCACCATCAGTATTGACTAGATAATTATTGTCTTTTATATCAAATTTGTTCCATTGAAAAGAGAATCCATATTTTAATCTCCAAAAGTTAGTGTTATCGAAGATTCTTGTTTTCCAGGCGTAACCTAATTCTATAAAACCAGAGCCTCCTATTTTGTATGGTGAGTCATCAATATTTTGACCATCGATTAATGCGTTGTTAAATCCAATTGCAAATACTATATCTTCAGTTGTTCTTCTATCAAATCGTCTTGGCTTGTCGTCTGATTTATCACCCACAAAAATAAAGCTATCATTTGTATTCTCATCGCCACCAATTCTAATAATTACTCTATTTTCGTCATCTCTTCTATATTGATAAGCATCATAACCATTACGTCTTAACAATTCTATTTTCTGATCTATTATTTGGCGACGATTTTCTATGTTAAGCGCTGCTATTTTTGCTGCTTCTTTTTTTAAATTTTCAGCTTCTTCTGCAGTAATCTCTTTATTATCTAATCGCTTATTTATTTTAGAAATTTTTAATTTTAGAATCGCTTTTTCTTGCGTTTCAATTTTGGCTCTATCACTTTCTAATCCGATAATTTTAGAATCTATTTTTTCCTTTCTTGTAGAGTCTATTTCATTATTTTGTCCTTGTACTGTAGCAAATGTTAATGATAAGACTAAGTAAACTACTAATCTTGTAATTGTGTTCATAACTGTTCGTTTTTTGATGATTTATATTAATTTGATTTGATTCTTGTTTTAATTGTTGCGTTCTGCAACTGCCGTTTTTACGGTTTTATAACTCTCTGTTAAAGCTTCAAAAACTTTACTTCTAAAGGATTGTCCCATATCGTCTTCTACGCTCATTAAAAGGGCATTTGCATCTACTGTTTTAGATGTTTCCTTTTGTAGTTTTTCTTTAAAAAGGGCTTTACTTGCTGTTTTTAATAATGAATCTATTTCTTTATCCGTAACTGATATATTTTTAGATTTAATTTCTTTTAAAGCATCTGTGACTGCATTTTTCAGAGTCGCTTCGTTTAACAGATCCTGCACTTCTTTATTTAGTATCTCGTCTTCCTGCTTTTCGTTACTTTTTACATTGTCAGAGTTACTTCGTTCTGCAAGTAGAATTTCAGATTTAGACTCTTTTTGTGTTACTTTTTTATAATCTATAATTTGTGGTTTTTTGATGGTTGTAGAATTTTCTTTTTTCTCATCTTCACTATCTTCAAGTACTAACTCAATAGATTTAGTGTCTTTTAGTTTTGACTCTTTAGCTTCTATTTGCTCTTCTATTACTTTTTCTTTAACTAATTGAGGCATTATTTCTTCAGATTCATTTGAGCCAAAAAACTGTGCAGATATTGCAATCATAATTAATATACCAGCTGCAATACTCAACCACCAAAAGATTGGATTTTTAGAATTTTTATCGTCAGAAGCTAGACGCTCAGATAACTTTGACCAACCTTTTGATGAAGGTGACAGTGTTCGCTTTTCGAGCTTGTCTTTTAATTGTTCTTCAAATTTAATTGGTGCCATAACTGCTGTTATTTAATTCTTTAATTTTCTTCTGAAGCATTTGTCTTGCTTTAAACAATTGCGATTTAGATGTGCCTTCAGATACTTTTAATAATTCTGCAATTTCATAATGCTTATAACCTTCTATCGCATACATTACAAATACCATTTTGTAACCTTCTGGTAAACTGTCTATGAGTTGTTGTATCTCAGCAACTTCGATATTAGTTTTAATATTATTAGTATAATCGTGTTCTATATATTGATCTTCTGCTGCAAATTCTATATTCTTTTTTTGTCTTAAAAATGAAATTGCTTCCCTAACCATAATTCGCCTTACCCAACCTTCAAAACTGCCTTCATTCTTAAATGTTTTTAAGTACTTAAAGACTTTAAAAAATCCATTTAACAAAACCTCCTCTGCCTGTTGTACATCTTTAATATAGTATCTGCAGACACTTAGCATTTTGGGTGCATGCAACTCATACAATACATGCTGTGCTTCACGATTTTGTTTCGCGGCTCTCTGTATGAGTTTAGTTTCGTTATTATGAAGTTGGATAACTTTCATTGTATAATTTACGATTGCACTTCTATTAATAAAGACGCAATTTTACTACCAAGGGTTGTCTGGAAAGTGAGAATAATTCAAATTAATTTTTAATTATCTGAATATCAGTATTCTAATTTATTTTTTTCTATCAATAACGTAATCTACCATGAGTTTTAAAGAAGCTCTGTATGGAGATTCGGGATAGGTTTCTAATAATTCTAAGGCTTCTTTTTGAAATGCTTTCATTTTTGAAACTGCATAATCTAAGCCACCATTAGACTTTACAAATGTTATAACTTCCTTTACGCGTTTCTTATCCTTATTATGATTCTTCACAGAATTAATAATCCAAGATTTTTCTTTTTTTGTGCAATTATTAAGAACATGAATTAATGGCAATGTCATTTTTTGCTCTTTAATATCTATTCCTGTTGGTTTGCCTATCGCTTCTTCACCATAATCGAACAAGTCGTCCTTTAATTGAAATGCCATACCTATAAGTTCTCCAAACTTTCGCATGGTTTCAACATCTGGAGAATTTGATTTTACAGAGGCAGCACCTAAACTACAACAAGCAGCAATTAAGGTTGCTGTTTTTTGTCTTATAATTTCGTAATAAACAGCTTCTGTAATATCTAATTGTCTGGCCTTTTCTATCTGTAGTAATTCGCCTTCGCTCATTTCTCTTACTGCGACAGATATGATTTTTAGTAAATCGAAATCATTATTATCTATTGACAGCAATAAGCCTTTAGACAATAAGTAATCGCCTATAAGAACCGCAATTTTATTTTTCCAAAGTGCATTGACTGAAAAGAAGCTACGTCTTCGGTTACTATCGTCCACTACATCATCGTGAACTAGAGTTGCTGTGTGTATTAACTCAATAACTGAAGCTCCTCTATAGGTGCGTTCACTTACTTCACCATTATTCATCATTTTGGCTACCAAAAACACAAACATTGGTCGCATTTGTTTCCCTTTACGGTTAACGATATAATGTGTAATTCTATTAAGAAGTGCAACCTTACTAGCCATAGAGAGTTGAAACTTTTGCTCAAAAAGCTCCATCTCGTATGCAATGGGTTGTTTTATTTGTTCGGTAATCTTCATTTAAAGTTTAAAACTATTCAAAATTACGAATTCTATCCCCTTTTTATTCTTAAAATCGAAATTTTGAAGATTTAACTTTTCTTAATCTTATTTATTTGTAACTTTAGTGCAATTAATCCAAAAACTAAAACACATGAAAAAAATTACTTTATTATTTATTTTTTGTATTGCATTTGGCACTATGTCATATGCTCAATGTACAACAGACACAGGTGGACAATGGCCTGGTTCTGCAGTCGCGCTAGCTAATTCAGGTGCTGTTGAAACAATTGCTACAAACAATTGGCCTAATGCTGAATTTTCAATTATTGAAAATGTTTTACCTGGTTCTGATTACACTGTAGCAGGTACGCCTTCGCTTTATATAACTGTAACAAATACAGCTGATGATGCCGTTATTACTCATGGCGCAGGCTCTATTTCTTTTACTGCTCCTGCTGGAGTAACCGGTCTTACAATTTATTGGCACCTAGATGCCGCTTGTGCCACTCAAAATTCAGGAAATACTCTTACAACTATTCAATGTACTACTTGTGTATGTACTGCAACAGCTGCTCCTAATGCTGTATCAAATCCTACACCCACAAACGGTGCTCTTGACGTTGTTTTAGTTGGAGGAGGAACTGTTTTTGAATGGGATGAAAGTCTAACAGGTGAACCAGCAGAAAGTTTTACTATATCTATTGGTACAACGGCAGCAGCTGATGAAATTGGCTCTCTAACAAATGCTACAAGTGGCAATACAATCACCTTTGGTGGAGCTGATAATAACACTTATTTTTGGAAAATTGATGCAATAAATTGTTTTGGAACCACGACAAGTCCTGTATGGAGTTTTAGCACCATAGCTTGTCCTGAAACTGCAGCTCCAACTTGTCCTACAGTTATTGCACCAGTAGATGGTGAAATGTCAGCAACAACAACAGATGACGGTACCGGTACAGGTTCTGTTAATATTTCTTGGAATCCAATAGCTGGAGTTTCTTCTTACCAAATTACTTTTGATGGAAACGTATTAGGAAATACGGGTCTTACAAGTATCAATATTACTGGTCTAGCTCTTTCAACTGCCTATACTTGGTCAATCGAACCTATAAATTGTTTCGGGACTGCGACGGGTTGTACAACATGGTCATTTACAACTGGTGCAGCACTGTCCGTAGAAGAGAATACTTTAGAAACATTTAGTGTTTATCCTAATCCAACCTCAGATATTTTAAACATTAAAACAATAAAAGATATTGATAACGTTACAGTGTTTAACCTTCTAGGTCAAAGCGTTGCTAGTTTCAAAAAGAACGATATCATTGATTCATCAATTAATTTATCGGAGTTATCGAAAGGTCTTTATTTAGTAAAAATTTCGTCTGGAGATACAACTCAAACGATTAGAGTTACTAAAAATTAGTATCTAATTATTTATAATAAAAAAAGCGGCAATTGCCGCTTTTTTTATGTCTTAACTTTTAACTTTTGTTAGCAAGTTGTCCACAGGCGGCATCAATATCTTTACCTCGACTTCGTCTTACGGTCACTGTAATATTGTTAGCTTCTAGCACATTAACATACATATCTATAGCTTTAGAATTGGCTTGTTGAAACTCACCATCGTCAATAGGATTATATTCTATAATATTGACTTTACTTGGAGCGAATTTGCAAAATTCAACTAAGGCATCTACATCTTTTCTTTGGTCATTAATACCTTCCCAAACTACATACTCATAAGTAATTCTATTTTTTGTCTTTTCGTACCAATATATTAGAGCTTCGCGCAAATCTTTTAAAGGAAAGGTTGCGTTAAAAGGCATAATTGACGTTCTTACCTCATCTATCGCAGAGTGTAATGAAACAGCTAGTTTAAACTTTACCTCATCATCTGCCATTTTTTTTATCATCTTTGGCACGCCAGATGTAGAAACTACAATCCGTTTTGGTGACATCCCTAAACCTTCTGGTGATGTAATTTTGTCTATGGCTTTAAGTACGTTATTATAATTCATGAGTGGTTCACCCATTCCCATAAACACAATGTTACTTAAAGGTCTGTTATGATATAAGCGACTTTCGTTATCTATAGCGACAACTTGATCGTAAATTTCATCTGGATTAAGATTTCGCATTCGTTTTAATCTTGCCGTAGCGCAAAACTTGCAGTCTAAACTACAGCCAACCTGAGAAGACACACATGCTGTTGTACGCGTTGCAGTAGGAATTAAAACCGATTCTACAATTAAATCATCATGAAGTCTTACTGCGTTCTTTATAGTACCTTCAGAACTGCGCTGCATCTGATCTACTTTAATATGATTAATCACAAAATTATCTTGAAGCATCTGACGCGTTTCTAAAGACAGATTAGTCATATCTTCAAAACTGTGTGCAGACTTTTGCCACAACCATTCATAAACTTGATTTCCCCTAAAGGCTTTATCTCCTTGTTTTACAAAGAATTCTCGAAGTTGATCTTTGGTTAAGGCTCGTATGTCTTTTTTCTTAATTTCCATCTCCTGCAAATTTAGTTAAATTGTAGCGGTATGTATTACCCATAAAAAAGCCTCATTTAAGAGGCTTTTTTAAAAATTATTTACAATCTATATTAGATGATAAGCATTGCATCACCATAAGAATAGAATTTATATTTTTCTTTCACTGCTTCTTCATAGGCCTTCTTCATAAAATCGTGACCTGCGAAAGCAGATGTCATCATTAATAACGTTGATTTTGGTGTATGGAAATTTGTAATCATACAATTAGCGATACTAAATTCATAAGGTGGAAAGATGAACTTATTCGTCCAACCATCATAATCATTTAATCTTCCGTTAGACGATACTGAACTTTCAACTGTACGCATAGAAGTTGTACCTACTGCACACACACGTCTTTTGGTCTCAATCCCTTTATTTATAATAGCCGCAGCACTTTCTGTAATAACAATCTCTTCGCTATCCATTTTATGTTTCGATAAATCTTCAACCTCAACCGGATTAAAAGTACCTAAACCAACATGTAATGTCACTTCTGCCATTTCAACACCTTTAATCTCTAAACGCTTTAATAAATGTTTAGAGAAGTGTAAGCCTGCTGTTGGAGCAGCTACAGCTCCTTCATTCTTTGCAAAAATAGTTTGATACCGATCTTCATCTTCTGGCTCTACTTCTCTTTTGATATATTTTGGAAGTGGTGTTTCTCCTAGCTGTGTTAATTTTCTTCTAAAATCTGTATAAGATCCATCGTAAAGGAAACGTAATGTTCTACCTCTAGAGGTTGTGTTATCAATAACTTCAGCGACTAGTGTTTCATCTTCCCCGAAATATAATTTATTGCCAATTCTTATTTTTCGTGCAGGATCTACTAAAACATCCCAAAGGCGTTGATCTTGATTCAATTCGCGTAATAAAAATACTTCGATACGTGCGCCTGTTTTTTCCTTGTTGCCATATAATCTGGCAGGAAATACTTTAGTGTTATTTAAAATCATCACATCACCTTCATCGAAGTAATCAATAACATCCTTAAAGAGTTTATGCTCAATAGTTTGTTTTTCTCTGTTAAGCACCATCATTCTTGCTTCGTCTCTATGTTCTGCAGGATGCTCGGCTAATAATTCTTCTGGAAGGTTAAAACTAAAGTGTGATAATTTCATAAATGGTATATTTTTTTAGAAGTTGCAAATATACAATCTCAATATAGGCCTTGTCAAGTAAATAGTTGTTTATTTTAAATTGAACCCAATAGCTCTAAAATCTTCCCAAAATTGAGGATAAGATTTGCTTACAACATCTGCATTCTCTATAGAAATTGAAGTTTTCAGCCCAAGTGGTGCAAATGCCATGGCCATACGATGGTCTTTGTATGTCGCAATTAATACATTTGCATTAATATTACTTGAAGCCTCTAACCTTAAAGAACTGTTAGTAATTATAACTTCTGCTCCTAATTTTTCTAGTTCGATTTTTAGAGCAACTAATCTATCTGTTTCTTTTATTTTAAGTGTTTGTAAGCCCGTCATTTCACATGCTTCACCCAAGCCAAAGGCAGTAACAACAATCGTTTGAGCTATATCTGGAGCGTCACTTAAGTGAAAAATTAAACCCTTTTTAGATACTTTATTCACTTTAACTAAACGGACACTATTTTCATTGTAATAGGTTTTTACACCTAAATTTTTATAGATTTTTGCTAAAATCGAATCGCCTTGTAAACTTTCTTTTTTATATGAAGCTATTGTAATTTCTGTGCCAATTTCACTTAAAGCTATAAGGCTATAAAAATAAGAAGCTGAAGACCAATCAGATTCTACAGTTAAGGTCTGAGGTTTTAGGACTGAAAAATTAGGTTTTACTACAATGGTGTTTTCAACAAAACTGGTATCTATACCAACTTGATTCAGCAAACTCAAAGTCATTTCTATATAAGGTAAGGAAGTAATTTTACCTTTTAATGTTAACTCTAATCCGGCTTCTAATTTTGAAGCTATTAAAAGTAATGCAGAAATGTATTGACTACTGACGTTTGCATTTAAACTCACTTTATTTTTAGTTAGTTTTTTACCTACTATCTTTAAAGGTGGAAACCCATCGTTATCTAAATAAGTGATATCTGCTCCTAAAGTTCTTAACGCATCTACAAGTATTTTTATTGGTCTTTCTTTCATACGAGAAGAGCCCGTAATAGTAACTTCTTTTCCGTTTTGTATAGACAAATATGCTGTTAAAAAACGCATAGCTGTACCAGCATGATGGATGTCAATTATATTATCGTTAGAAACTAAAGCTCGCTGCATTAAAACAGAATCATCTGAGTTAGATAGATTTTCAATTTTAATTTCAGGATAAAGCGCTTTCAGTAGCAACAAGCGATTAGACTCGCTTTTAGATCCTGTTATTTGAATCTCTTGATGATTAAGAAGCTTTGATTTTTGGATGCTAATGTCCATAGAAGTTTAAAGTGAATTGATTAGCAAGCTACTTTAATTTATCATTATTGTGATGCCTATTGTGATCGCGTTTTGCTTTTACATCCATTTTTTTATCAAATACATCTTGTAGATCTATTCCTGTTTGATTTGCCAAGCATAAAACTACAAACATAACATCTGCCAACTCTTCTCCTAAATCTTTGTCTTTATCACTTTCTTTTTCGCTTTGCTCACCATAGCGTCTGGCTATAATCCTTGCAACTTCACCAACCTCTTCTGTAAGCTGAGCCATGTTTGTTAGCTCATTGAAATAACGCACTCCATGCTCATTAATCCAATTATCAACTTCTTTTTGTGCGTTTTTAATATTCATAATTAGGCTTTAGTTAATACTATTTGTTCTGCTTGTTTCTCTATGATTTTTTCATAGAAATCTTTGAATACTTCATAATCCATTGGGTCAATAATAGGATTATTTATCTCTAACACAACTTTTAATTGTAAATACTGACCATTTTTCTGAATAATGTACTGAAACTTAGCAGCGCCTCCCTTAAATTCCATTGCTTCACTTGTAGGCAACGACTCTACTTTATAACCCATTGGAAGCAATATATTTATAAGGAATTTATCTTCATATGGTATTACAAAATCAATCGGATACTGACGTTCATCTAACTTAAATGGGTTTTCCTTAATTGCAAGAAACAAAAGTGGGGAAAAGTATAGTTTATCTCCTACTTCGTCAACTCCATCTGACAACTCGTATTCATAAGAAACTTTAACAGGCTTGATAATGTCTTTAGTGTTTTCGAAAGTCAATTCTCCAATTTCTACATCTCCTTTATTAGCTTCTAGTGACTTAATATGATCCTCTTGAGTTACCCCTGCATACTTTTTTCTGTAATTTAACGCTAGATATGAGGTGAAATTCTTTGAAACTTTACCCGAAACTGAAAAATCATCTTCCATCTTCACATTAAGCATTGTTGATTCTACGGATCTCTTTTTAGGCAATATATTAACCCAACTAGATACACCATTTTCTTCTATCACTCTTCCTTGCCAATTCAATACGCGTTCGGGTAAAACATTATTTGAACTATATGGTTCTGTTGCATCAATTAACATACTGCTGTCGCCACTTTGCACCATACAAATAACATAGTTGAATCCTTCTCGTGTTGGGAAAAGGGGAATTCCATTATTTCTTGTACTTACTAAAACTGGGTAGGCTTCAACTCCTTGGGAACGCAACATTGAAATTACTAACAAATTTATATCTGCATCATTACCGACACCTTCTTTATATGCTGTTCGTATTCCTTTTTGAGCATACTTGCCATAATTACCATTCCATTTAACTTTAGACTTTACTAAATTTTCTATTAATAGTGCTTTTTTTAAATCATCTTCGACTCCTGTTAATAATGTACTTAAATCATCTTTATAAAAACCAGACTTTCTTATTTGTCCACCAAAATTATCACTATCATATATAGTTTTTGACACACTCTCCCAAGATGATGAATATGATTTTTCAACAATCTTATTAGAATTTAAAGTCGCAATAAGCTCGAGGCTCATTTTACTTCTATAATTATTGACGGTACCAGCATAAGCTTCAGCTCTGATCGCTGGTATATTATCTTCCTTAATATTAACAACATCAATTTTATAATCAAATGGGGATTTCATGTATTTTGTTGAGTTATTAAGTTTTGGCAGAAATATTGCTTTGAGGTTAAGTTGTGTATTATAGATATAATACTCAGGTGTTGCCATTTGAATATCTAATTTGTTTATAGGAATGCTATACTGAAAAATAACATCATTTATACCTATTGAAGGTGTTGTAATTTTGTACTTATACTCAATTACTGAACCTTCTTTTACATTAGGCATCGTAAATGAGGTTATTTTTGTGTATTCACTATAATCCTCGGTAAATTCACCATCATTAGTTAATTTAACTTTTTCAATTTTTCCATCTGAATAATTAAATGTTACACCTTTAAGACCTGTAAGTTTTTCAGTATATCCTGAATTCCCTTGATATAGATAAACTTTCTTTGTTGCCCAATCAAAACCGTCCTTATTATACACCTTTATTCGTTCATGAATTTCGCGTTGCTGAATAAAACCTTCGGCTTGGGTGAAATAAAAACTAATATGTTCGTACTTAAATAACACTGCAGCTGACGCTGAAGAATCTATTGGATGATATTTTTCTTGTAACTCTTTCTTTGACACATTTCCAAATTTAAAATTTTGACTCATAGCTTGGTTTAGGCTTACAATGGTAATGATGATAAAAAATAGATGTTTCATAGGTTTGAGAATATTGATTTTAATAGCTAAATATTAAGAGATTTAATTTTTGACTTGAATGATTTAAGCTTTTATAAAAACTACTTTAGACTTATCGTTTTTTACAATTTGTTTTCTAAAATCCCTAAAGGCTTTGTATTCTTCTTTTTGATAACTTCCTTTATTTAATATATATATTCTAGTATATTTAATTTTACCATCTTTTAAAGTCTCTAACTTAAATTTATACGTTCCAAATTTAGTCTTAAGCTCTTTAGTATCGGTCATGGCTTCTATCTTATAACCTTGAGGAATTTGAATTACAAACTCATCAACATCTTTAAAAGCTCTATCTATTTTAAACTCTAATTTTCGTTCCGAATATCGAGGTGGTATACTACTAACCTTATTAAATATATTAGGTTGAAATATAAGTCGATTCCCACTTTTAGTCGCGTAATTAGAAGAAGACAACTTTACACTTTCTTTATATACAATATTTTCCTTATCGTTATCTATGCTAATATTAGCAATAGTAATTTCATTAATATCATCCCAATATTCTTTGTAATGTAATTGTTGGTCTCTATCCGTTTCATTTTCTATTCCGTCATGAATATTGTACTGATATCCTGTAGTTATGATATTAACATCTGCTGTAAAACTACCTGTATTATCCAAAGCAATAGTTGCTGTTGTTTTTTGGACACTATCATCGGCTTCATATACTTTTGTATGTACAATTTCTCCACCTTCTGGCTTAACCAAAAGCGCATCTCTATCGTCTGTAAAACCAGCTGTGAAACCGAATGGATTTGTTTGACTTGTGCATTCAAGCCATACGTAATCATCATTGTTAGGTATTGCCAAGATTACATGATTAGTCTGTCCTTGAAAAGACACAAAATCCTTATCAACATCCTGCAGTTTCCTTGACGCAAATAATCTTGTATAATATGACTCTACATCAACGTGTGCTAGTAATGCTTTAGTATAATTTGAAAGCCCTTTGCAATCCCCATACTTTACTTCATCTACTGTTAGGGCATCAATAGGTTGCATTCCACCAATACCTTCCTGAACACTTATATATCTGGTGTTTTGTTGTACGTAATTATAAATTAGTTTTGCTTTCTCTATAGGGTTTTCGATACCTTTGACTAGATTAGTAGCTATATTTTTTGTTTTTTCAGATAAAACTAATTTGTCTTTTAACATTTTTTCATACATCCACTTTCCTTGACTTTTCCAATCCCCATTTCTTCCTTCCACCCCATTAATCATAAACTTATCTAATGCTAAGCTCAATCTTGGTGCTATTAATGATATTTTTGGACTATAGGCTTCGTATACTATTGAAGGTAATCCTTCAGCTTTAAAATGATATTTTGAAACTTTCTCAATTCTCAAATTATCAAAGTTTTGCTCTTTGAATTTTAACTCCCCTTCTAAATGGTTTTCAATTTTTAATTCTGAAAATTGAACTGATAAATAATAGCCATCGATTGGCATCCATTGAGGTATATATGATGTATTCTGAAGATGTACCTCCGATTTAAATTCAATAGTAAATGGAAAGTTTATAGGTGTATAATCATAATACAATACCCTATCATCAGAATACAGCGTACCACCACTTACCGCACTTGCATCAGTGAAATCGTTTTTTCTAATTTTTTTAATTTCTTCACCTGTGTTATCAAAAATTTTTATTTCAATGTTTTTTATTTTTGTATCCTCACTATAGTGCTCATAAGCATTTGCATGCTTGACTCCCTCTTTATTATAGATAGTGACAATGCGTTTCCTTCTAATTACCATATCATCATAATCATTAATTATGATTTGCCTACTTTCGTGCCTAACTACTGCATTTGCTTTAATTTTGAGTTCTACGGGCACAAATAAAGAGCTGTATACATCATCTGTTTGAGAAAAACCACAAAATGATATGAATACTAAAAAAATGGGAAGCGTAGATTTTAGATTAGGCATAGGTCTATTTAATTGAATTATATCTTACAATATATAAAGTAATTTCATTTCCTCAAATGAT
>NZ_CAXBGB010000043.1:0-27583 GCF_963975125.1 uncultured Winogradskyella sp.
ATATAATAGCATTTTTAACAAAGATAACACATATCTAAGTTAGAACTTAGCCTTTTAGCCCTACTAATATTTAGTTGCTCGGATTTTTAAACACAATAATATGGAAGAGTTAAACGCATTACGAACTGAACTTGATACTCTTCTTAAAGTTATTTGTCGTTGTGTCGCTATTTGCTGGTCGCCAAAATCACCTTGACCATCAATGTTCTCATAGCAAGCGACCTTGTTATCTCCTTCTGAAGATGATAAAACATCCATATCTCCATCGTCATCAATATCAGTAGCATAAACCCTACTCGCTTCAGAAGCATTTGTAGTAATGATTTGCTTTGAAGAAAAACCACCTTGTCCATCAACATTTCAATACCATGCAATCGTATTGTCATTTATTGAAGCCGACAACACATCCTGAAATCCATCATTATCTATATCTACTGCAAAAACATCGGATGCAAGAGGCGTATAATAACCTTCATCTACAATGGAATTCTCTTCAAACCCAATTTGAGCAAGAAAGTTGTGCAATAAAAAACAGAATTAAAGAAGTGTAAATATGCTTCATAGTATATTTTCTAGTTAACAAAATAATAGTTTTATATAGTCTTAACAAACTCTAAAGCACGTAGTTCATTATAATAAATATTCCCTTTGGCGATAAACCCAACATGCCCTCCATACTTTGGCATTTCTAAAAAGAGATTTGGGTTTTGTTTAGCTTCTTTTATTGGATAGCATTCGGGTGATAAAAATGAATCGTTTAATGCGTTTATTAATAACGTTGGTACGTTTACATTTTTTAAGAATTGTAAGCTACTTGACTTTTCATAATAGTCCAAAGCACCCAAAAAACCGTGAGCTTTTGACGTATAAACTTCATCAAAATCTCTTAAAGTTTTAATTGAATTAACCTCTGCAATACTAATTTTATCAGGAAATTGAATGGTTTTAATTTTTAATTTATTAACTAAGTGTTGCCTAAAACGAATTGTAAATACTTTATTTGTTAAAGTATGTAATTCTTTAGCAGAACCGTTCAAATGAACTGGAACAGAAATCGCAATTGCCGACTTTACTTGTTTTGGAATTTGTCGGTCTTCACCTAAATATTTAAGGGCAATATTTCCACCTAAACTAATTCCTTTTATATAGACTTTGGAATAACCTTTTCGATCAACACAATGCTTTATTACATCATCTAAATCATCTGTTGCACCCGAATGGTAACTATTATAAAATCGATTATCTTCTCCGCTGCAGCCTCTAAAATTAACACAAACTGCATCTATTCCATTTTGGTTGAATAGTTTTGCTGCTCCAGTAACATAAGGTCGCTGTGCATGACCTTCTAATCCATGAAGCAATATGATTACAGCATCAGATTTGTTTTCTGAATAACTCCAATCTAAATCTAAAAAGTCTGTATCGCGAGTTTCTATGCGCTCTCGCTGTTGCTCTAAATTTACTTTTCGAACTAAGCCTGAATACACAGTCGCTAGAAATCCGTTTTTAAATTGAAATGGTGGCTTGTAGATTGATTTAATAATTGGCATTACTTCTTATGCTTTAATGCATCAGTAGGTGTTGGCACAAAATGCCCTTTACCTCCTGCTCTATCATCATCAAAAGTAGTAGGAATATCATCATTGAGCGTTCTTTCATTCCATGTTAAACTTTCTGTTCCATCATCCCTTTTAACCATTGTAATACAGTCTTCAACAGGGCACACTAAAGAACATAAATTACAACCGACACAATTCTCTTCAATAATACTCGGAATTCTAATTGCTGGATCATCTGACAAAGCAATCGCTTGATGCGCTCCATCATCACAAGAAATATAACACAAATCACATCCTATACATTTATCTGGATTTATTTCTGCTACGACTTTATGTTTTAAATTTAAGTGTTTCCATTCAGTTACGTTTGGCAAAGCTTTACCTGCAAAATCATAAATAGTGTTATAATTCTTCTCTTCCATAAACTGACGCAAACCAGCTTCCATTTCACGCACTATTCCAAAGCCATAATGCATTACTGCAGTACAAACTTGTACAGACGTTGCGCCAAGCAAAATAAATTCCACAACATCACGCCAAGTTTCAATACCTCCAATTCCTGATAAAGGCACTTTTCCAATCTCTGGATGCTGAGCTAAATCTTTAAGCATGTGCATAGCAATAGGCTTTACTGCTGGCCCGCAATAACCTCCATTACTTCCCTTGCCATCTACAACAGGATAAGGTGCGTAAGTATCTAAATCTATACCTACGATACTTTTTACTGTATTTATAAGAGAAATCGAATCTGTTCCACCTTGAACAGCTGCTAATCCTGGATCCGTAATATGAGAGATGTTAGGCGATAGTTTTGTAATCACAGGAATATTTGCAGCTTCTTTTACCCATTCCACAATGGTTTTTAAAACCTCCGGCTCTTGACCAACTGCTGAACCCATTCCGCGTTCACACATACCGTGTGGACAACCAAAATTGAGTTCAATTCCATCAGCTCCTGCGTTTTGAACATCTTTAATGATTTGCTCCCATTCTGCTCTGCTTTCTACCATTAAGGAAGCAATCACAGCATGATCTGGGAAATATTTTTTGACTTCTTCAATTTCTCGAAGATTGTCTGCTAAAGGTCTGTCAGTAATCAATTCAATATTATTGAAACCCATCATTCTGGTATTTCTATAATTTACAGAACCATAACGACTAGACACATTTACAACAGGAACACCAAGTGTTTTCCATACAGCTCCTCCCCAACCAGCATCAAATGCTTTCATTATTTGATATCCTGAATTTGTTGGTGGTGCAGATGCTAACCAAAATGGGTTTGGTGCTTTTATGCCTCCGAAATTTATTGATAAGTCTATCATATTTTTATTTTTTATTGAACGCTAATTTTTGAACGCTGATAACGCAGATTGTTATGATTTTTCGCTGATTTTTTTGAATTACTATTGAATCATTTTTAATTATAATAATCTTCATTACCCTTGTTCTATTCTATACTTTTTACTGAACGCTGATGACGCTGATTTTCGTTGATTTTTATTCATTATTAAAAAATTCTTTTTTATCATAAAAAATCTGTGTCATCTGTGTTCTATTTTTGAGTTAACCAGTTATGAATTCCTTGTGCTGCAATTTTACCATCATAAGCTGCGTTTACAACTTCTGCTCCTCCATTTACAGCATCTCCTCCAGCAAAATACTTTGGATTAGACGTTTGAAATTCATCATTGATTTTAATTCTTGTTTTATTATCTATTTCTAGATTATTTATTAGATCATACAAATGACCTTGCTTAGCTTGACCTGTTGCCTTTATAACCATATCACAACGCACAACGAATGTGTTATTCATATTGGTTTTTAATTTACCATCAACCATTTCGGTTTTAGCAAATCTTACTCCTTCTACCTTACCACTACCTGTAATGGCTATTGGCGTTACATTAAACAGACTATCAACTCCTGCACTTATCGCTAAGTCGTACTCAAAACTATAAGCACCCATCTTTTTTCTTGAGTTTCTATAAGCTAAAACGGTTTTTCGTGCTCCCATTCTTGCCGCTTCTGATGCTGCATCCATAGCTGTGTTTCCACCGCCAAGAACGACAACTTTAGCTGGAACTTTAATTTCGTGTTGCTTCATACGCAGCTCTTCAATAAACTCAACAGCACCAATAACTCCATCTTTATCTTCGCCATCTAAACCTAGATGTCTAGTGACTCCTAAACCAACGCCAACAAATATTGCATCGTAATCCTTTTCAAGAGTAGCTAACTCTTCTTTTGAATTGATGGCATTATTATATTTAATATTGAAATTAAGTTGTTTTTGAAGATAGTCAACCTCTTTCAACACTTCCTCATTTGTAATTTTATAAGGTGCAATACCATAAACGGTTAAACCAGAAGGTTTTTCTTTAGCTTCGTATATATCAACGTCAAAACCTAAAGTTCTGGCTTCACATGCACAAGCAATTCCTGCTGGACCAGCTCCAATAATTGCTATCTTTTTTCCGTTAGGCTCACCAACTTTAAAGATTTCTTTTTCAGCATCAATCGTTTTGTTAGTAGCATAATTTTGAAGTCTTCCAATCTGAATTGGCGACACATCTTGATGATTATACACACAAGCACCTTCGCACAGTACACCTACAGGACAAACAACACCACAAGCATTTCCTAGCCAGTTAGAATCAAAAATAGTCTTGGTTGCTCCTGTTACATTATCTGTATGAATCTGTTTGATAAATAATGGAATATCAATACTCGTCGGACATGCTTGAATGCATGGCGCATCATAACAGAACAAACATCGTGAAGCTTCGTAATAGGCTTCAGTATCATTCATTAATGGTTTTTTCTGCTTGAAATTCTTATCGAATTCGGCTTTTGTTTTTGGTCTTTTATATTCTGCCATGTCTTAAAGTTTTGTGTTTAAGATTTAATTTATATTCAGCAAGTAGATGTCGATTTATATTCCTAAAGAATTTAATCATTTTGAGATCTTGTTTCTTTAATAATAGTCCCTAGTATTTTTTCTAATTCATTTAAATTGTTCCTATTACCTGAACAACGAAATAAATAATCGTCTAATATGTTTTCGAATTTTATATCTTCAAATACTTGAAGTTTATCAATATTAAGTTGTGTTTTGACTGTCCAGTTTAAACGACCATACATATCAATATCTTTCATCGAATATTTCTCCGTTAAATAAGGTATAAGTTCATCATCAATTTTTATTTCAGTTCTATTTTGAGTACTCTCATAATCTTTCATATTTCTAGCCCATAGATGCAACAAGTCCTTCAAATTAGAATTTTTTAATATTTGCAAACGTCCAGATTGCAGTAAATCTGAAATGGTATTCTCAGATGGTCTAAAAGATCCCGTATCTAGAGAAATAAAAAACAAACTATCAATATTATGTTTTTTGATTTCTTCTCTTTGTTTTCCAATAAGATTAAAAAGTATTTTACCTGAATTTGAAGCAGCTTCACTACCTAACACAGCTACTTTTAAACTCTCTCTATTTTGTAGAAACTCTGTATGCATGTTTTTTAAAATAGCTTGCTCTTCATTTACTGCGAGCCTATTCTGATTCCAGACATTAATCTGCAACGCAATCAAAATACCAATAACAACAAGAATTATTTCACCAATAGCATATAGTATGTATTTACTGAATTTGTTTTCAGTAATTAAGTCTTGACGAATTTTTCTAAATAATTTAATCATCTCTTTTATTGGAACGCTGTTGACGCTGATTTTTATGATTACATATGATTTTTTATTTTTTTATCTACGAGAATCAGCTAAATCTGCGTCATCTGCGTTCAATTTTACAGATCTGTTAATCTTCCGTAAGTTTCTGGTCTTCTATCTCTATAAAATTGCCAAGTAGAGCGTACTTCTTCGATTAAATCTAAATCAAATTCGGCTACTAATAATTCATCATCATCACGAGATGCTTCTGAAAAAATTTGCCCACGAGGATCTACAAAATACGATTGTCCGTAGAACTTCCCTAGATTCCAAGGTTTCTCTTCTCCAACACGATTAATACAACCCATAAAATATCCATTAGCTGCTGCATGTGCTGGTTGCTCTAATTTCCATAAGTATTCACTCAATCCAGCTACTGTTGCTGAAGGATTATAAACAATCTCAGCGCCATTTAAACCTAAAGCTCTTGCTCCATCCGGGAAATGTCTGTCATAACAAATGTAGACACCCACTTTTGCATATTTTGTTTGAAATACTGGATAACCCATATTTCCTGGTTTAAAGAAAAATTTCTCCCAGAATCCAGTTGTATGTGGAATGTGATTTTTTCTATACTTTCCTAAATAGGTTCCATCAGCATCAATTACTGCAGCTGTGTTGTATAAAACACCAGGCGACTCCTTTTCATAAATTGGGACGATAATCACCATATTATGTTTTTTGGCAAGCACTTGCATTTTTTCAGTAGTTGGACCTGGTACAGATTCGGCAGACTCATACCATTTTTTATCTTGTCCTGGACAGAAATAAGGTGTATTGAAAATTTCTTGCAAACACAATATTTGAACCCCTTGTCGTCCTGCTTCTTCTATATACGGAATATGTTTATCGTACATAGCATTCATAATTTCTTGAATCGTCCCTTCTCCTTCCGTCATTGGAAGACTCATTTGTATCAATCCTGATTTTACTTTTCTGCTCATTTTGTTAGTATTTTTATTGAACGCTGATGACGCTGATTTTTATGATTAATTATGATCTTTTTATTCTTTTTCGTTAACTCTTTTATCTGCGATAATCTGCTCAATCTGTATTGTCTATGTTCTGTTCTTTTTATTGAACGCTGATGACGCTGATTTTTATGATTAATTTGCTTTGTTTGTGAGAACTCTTCTCCTAAATGTTGGCTCTTTACCAAAATTCAATAGTAATCCCACTTCAATTTCAGTTGCTCTTAAATAATTTATTAATTGAAACTCATGCGCTTCGCATAATGATTCCGCTGCTTTTAATTCGATAATAACAGACTCTGATACAATTAAATCTGCATAATATTTTCCTACAATATGATTTTCATAATAGACCATTATTTGTTTTTGCTTCTCAACATATAATCCCAAATTTCTTAATTCTATATACATTGCATTTTCATAGACCTTTTCTAAAAATCCATAGCCTAGAGTATTATAAACCTTATAAAAGCATTTAATAATCTTTTCTGTAATTTCAGAATATTTAAAGTTATCGTTTTTCATTTAACTAATTTGAACGCTGATTATGCTGATCTCTATGATTAAATAGATTTTTAATTATTTTATTATTCATCTGCGATAACCCGATAAATCTGCGTCTTCTGTGTCTTCTGCGTTCTATTAAATTACTATTTTCGATGTTTTTCCTCTCGGAATAAATTGTCCGTGTCCTGCTGATAATTTGCACTCTTCATTTTCAATAGCGACTTGTCCTCTTAAGATTACTGTTTCGGTTTTACCCACAACTTCTTTACCTTCATATCCTGAGTAATCACAATTCATATGATGTGTTTCTACAGAAATAGTATGTTCTTTTTTAGGATCGAATATCACGATATCTGCATCGCTTCCTATTGCTATTGTTCCTTTTCTAGGATACATTCCGAAGATTTTCGCAGCATTAGTAGAACTTACTTCTACATATTTAGTTAATGAAATCTTTCCTTTGTTTACTCCTTCTGAAAACAACAGTTCCATACGATGTTCTACTGCTGGATGACCATTTGGAATTTTTGAAAAATCGTCTTTACCCATTTTCTTTTGTTTCCACATAAACGGACAATGGTCTGTTCCAACTACTTGAACAAGCCCTTGATTAATTCCAGACCATAAGGCTACTTGGTCTTTCTTTTCACGCAAAGGTGGACTCATAACCCATTTCGCGCCTTCGAAATCATCTTCATATAAAGATGCATCTAAGACTAAATACTGTGTGCAGGTTTCTACAAATATCTTTTGATTGCGTTGTGTTGCTTTTCGTACTGCATTTAAAGCACCTTCACAAGTCATGTGAACAATATAACCTGGACAATCTGTATAGTGCAACATATCTGCAAAACGCGCTGAAGCTTCTGATTCTGTAACTTCTGGTTGTGATAAATAATGATATATAGGTGCAGTGTTCCCTAAAGCTCTGTTCTTAGCAATTAATGAATCAATCATATCTCCGTTTGTAGCATGAACAGTAACTAAACCACCATGTTTTTTAACCACTTTCATGAGTTGAACCATTTGTCCATCATCAATCATTAAAGCACCTTTATAAGCCATAAATGTTTTAAAGGATGAAATACCTTCTTCCTCAATCATCTGCACGACTTCTTTTGCCACATCGTTATTAAAATCAGTCACAGCCATGTGATATGAATAATCACCAATCGCTTTTTGTGATTTCTCTTGCCAAGTCTTTAACGCATTATGAAGTGTATCTCCTTGAGTTTGTAATATAAAATCGATAACCATGGTTGTTCCTCCATGCAGTGCTGCACGAGTCCCTGTTTCATAATCATCACTAGAATAAGTTCCCATAAATGGCATATCTAAATGCACATGAGGATCGATACCTCCTGGAAACACTAATTTATCTGTAGCATCAATTATTTTATCTGCTTTATAATTCAAGTCTTTTCCAATAGCAACTATCTTTTCTTCTTCAATATACACATCAGCTATATATGATTCTGATGCAGTAACAACTCGACCGTTTTTTATTAAAATTGACATTTTTAGTATTGAATTTATTAGTTAATCGATTTCTTAAATTTACACGTTTTTAGTCAGTATTATCAATATTTAGTTCACTTATCGTTTTATTTTTACTCGAAACTTTACTCACTATCACTCCAACTATTATAGCCAAAACAAATGATGGTCCTAGTTCTCCAAGTTTCTCAAAATAAACACCTACAGTCTCCAAAGACGCAAATCCGAATTTAAAAAGGGGAACAGATAAAAACCCTGTTATCATGGAAGCAATAGCTCCTTTCTCATTGAATTTATCCCAAAAAAGTGACAGAATAATTGTGGGACAAAATGTAGCAGCAATTCCAGACCAGCCAAAAATAACAAACCAAAAAATGGTTCGCTCTGGTGTTGTGATTGCAACAATCATGGCTACTAGCAATGCTAATATTGCTAGCAAAAACGTAATTATTTTAGAGATTCTTGCTAGTTCTTTTTCGGTTTTATTGGGCTTAAATATTTGTTGATAAAAATCTCGAGATATCGCACTAGAAGCCACAACTAAAAGTGAATCGATAGTAGACATGATTGCAGATAAAACAGCTGCAATATATATTCCAATTAAAGTAAGTGGCATAATTTTTTCAACTAAAAGCGGCAGAACATTTTGCGCTCCATTGCCTAAAATCATCTCAGGATCTGCATCAACTGAGGTTAAAAGATATCTACCGAAAATTCCAATAAGTACTGCACAAGAATCCGTAAGTATTGTAAACACAAGCGCTACCCAACGTCCTTTTTTTATTTCTGCCGTACTTTTTATAGACATAAACCTCACAAAGAGTTGAGGTGATCCCATAAAACCTAATCCAATACCCAAAAAGCCTATAATTGTAAATAGATTTATGGTATTAAATCCTCCGTCTCCCCAAATATTTAAAAATGAAGGGTCAAATTTTACTAACTCTTGAGTTATCGAAACATTGGGCGAAATTGAATAATAAGCAACAATTGGTAATCCAACTAAACCTAAAAGCATGATTAATCCTTGAAACAAATCAGACCAAGCAACTGCGACAAATCCGCCTGAAAAAATATAGGTCAAGACTATAAAAAATCCCACAATTGCTCCTGTAAAATAATTCCAACCTAAAAAGGATTCAAAAGCTGATCCCGTAGCATCAATTTGTGCGCTTACGTATATTACTACAAATAATGATAAAGCCGTTGCTGCTACTATTCGTAGCGTATTCGTTTTAGATTTAAATCTACTGACTAAATAGTCTGGGATGGTTATAGAATTGTACTTATCTGTAAGCTTTTTAAATTTTTCAGCCATAAAAAACCAAGCGACTGTGACTCCTATAACTTCTCCTAATACAACCCAAAAAGCTGAAACACCTACCATTGCTCCTAAGCCAGTAAGCCCAAGTAGTAACCATGCAGATTCTCCTGTAGCTCTTGCAGAAAACGCAACGACCCAAAAGTTTAATTGTTTTCCACCTACATAATAATCTTTTGTACTCTTAATTTTTTTAGACGCGAAGTATCCAATTAAAAAAAGGATTGAAAAATATATGAATAGTATAATATACTTTGTAATCAAGCTAGTTTGATTTTTTCATTAATAGATAATACAATACAAACGAAATAATGAATCCTGTAAACCAAGATAAGGAATACAAGAAACTCAATGCAGGAACCCAATAGCCTATAAGCGCTGCAAAAACACCAATACATAGTGCAATCATTGCTGCTGTATTGAATCCTGTTTTGTTATAAGAGTATATACCTTCTTCTTTATATAGTTCTGCTAATTCTAACTTCTTTTTTCTAACTAAATAATAGTCTGCAATTAAAATTCCGAGAACTGGACCTAAAAGTCCACTTACAAAAATTAAAAAACCAGAAATTTCGTTGAGTAACCACCAAGGCATAATTAGTATTCCAATGACTCCAGTAATAGTGCCTCCCATTTTAAAACTTATCTTTTTTGGCCATAAGTTTGAGAAAGCATTTGATGGAGCAATAACATTAGCCGCAATATTTGTACTTAAAGTTGCAATTATCATAAATATTTGAGCCACTACGACAACAACTGGGTTTTTAAATTTTGCTATAAAAGATACAGGATCCCAAGGTGCATCATCAGCAATTAAAATATCTTTAAAATTAATGATTGCTGCGCAGGTTACAAAAATTCCAACAAAAGAATAGAGCATCATCGTTGCTGGCAATCCAATAAATTGTCCAGCAATCTGGTCTTTTTGAGTTGCAGCATAGCGTGTTATATCTGCAATACTTATAGACATGGTTGCCCAAAAGCCTACCATTGCAGTTAGCCATAGTAAATAGCTCCACAATTTACTTCCTGAATTCGCTTCTACATTTATAATATTAGCACTAACAATACTTGATACCACATCATTATTTCTGAATTGTACCTGAACATTTTTAGTGTTTTCAATCAAAATTGGCGACTCAGTAAAAGCTTCCCATGTTGTATTTTCATCTGAAACAATATTGTATTCTGAAATTTTTAAATTTCCTTCTTTATCTTTTAAAGAACTTAAATTAAGGTAATATACATCACCTTTTTCTATAATTGTTGCAGCTGTTTTCTCAAGTTGTTTACTTTGGTTTAACACTACTAAAAACCCATCTGCTTTAGCATAACTCCAATAAATAAGAGCTATTCCCATAATAACGAGAATAGGAGCTGAATAGGTTTCGAGCCATTTAATACTTTCGGTTCCTTTCCAGATGAAATACATATTAATGAACCAGAAAATTCCGAAACTCACAAACTTTCCAATCGAAAGTCCTAACTCACCACTAGATCCTGTAACAGCGTTAAAAATAGCATAGATAGCTAAACCACCAATCCATGTTTGAACACCAAACCATCCACATGCAATAATACCACGAGTTACTGATGCTAAATGCACACCTTTTGTCCCAAAAGCTGCACGACCAATAACAGGAAATGGAATACCATACTTTACTCCTGCATGACCATTAAGCACCATAGGAATGGTTATAATTAAATTAGCAAGCCCAATAATGATAAGAGCTTCATACCAATTCAGGCCTGTTTTAATCATGTATGAAGCCAAGAGATACGTAGGAATACAGACTGCCATACCAACCCAAATAGCTGCTAAATGCCATTTACTCCAAGTCCTTTGATTGGAAGGCACTGGCGCTAAATCTTCACTATAAAGGGATGAAGCGGAAACATCTTCTTGTAATTCTACAATGTCTTTATTCATTTAGTTGGAACGCTGATGACGCGGATCTTTATGATTTAATAAATCTTTATTTTTTTTCTTTGGTGTAAATATAATTTTCAAATATTTTCATACGAACAACATTTCCATCTTCGTCACGCTCGAATAATAGTTTTTCTCCTAATTCGTCGTTAGACCTTATTTTTTTAAATGTATCTCCTTCAATGTGCTTATATAATTTCATTGATTCTGCAGGTGATTTAGTAGGAAGCTCTAAAAGCATTAAATTTCCTTGCCATGATGAAATATATACTTCTTCAGCAATGTCCCAAAAATAATAACCTTCATATTCAGACCAATTAGTTTTGTTTTCCTCTTTTTTAGAGCTCTTATTGGGTTTTACTTTTTTTAATAAATCATGTATTCCAAAAACATATTTATTTGGATTTACACCATTAGCGTTTATCATAACAGTATAAGCAAATTTACTATCAAGGTGCATAAGAAAGCTTGTTTGATATCCAGGACAATAACCTCCATGACCTACCCATTTATCACCTTTAGGGCCTTTATATACTCCGAAGCCTAAACCTCTTGTACCATTCCAATCAGAATCAATCCAATGAACATTGTGCATATTTTTAAGTGTAGAGGGTTTTAATATTTCTGTAATGGTTGAATCTCTCAATCGAAATTGCCATAATGCAAATTTTGCTAAATCGTCAACATTAGACGAAAATCCTGCAGCCGCATTCACACCATTTGCTTCAAAAAAGTTTAGCCTTGCACGCTCACCTTTTCGTGATATATTGCCGTAACCAATTGCTAATTGATTACCATGCAAAGATTTTGGCATTGTTGGGCTCGTATCTGACAAATTTAAAGGTAAAAGAATATTATGTTGCACATAATCCTCATAGGTCTTACCAGAAATTTCTTCAACCACATAACCTAATAATGTAAGCGCAAGATTACTATATTGATAATATGTAGAAGCTGGATATAAAGTCTCTTGTGTTGACAATTTTGCTTTAATTTCCTCTTTCGATGGGAAAGGGTAATCAGGGCTATTCCAGTGTGAAACGGTATTTTCTCTTGGTAATCCTGATGAATGACTTAATAAAGCCCTTACTGTAATTGGTCCACTTTCAGCATATTGCTGCTGAAGGTTATACCAAGGTAAAAGATCATTAATTTTATCGTCTAATCGTAATTTACCTTCATCATACAATTTCATAATCGCTATAGACGTAAATAGTTTTGAAACTGAGCAAATACTACATAAGGTTTTAGGATCTGCTTTAACATTGTCCTCAATATTTGCCATTCCGTAGGCTCCTGACCATAGCTTTTCTTGATCTGAAACAATACTAACAGATATTCCTGGAAGATTATCAAAATCTCTTTGTGCATCAAGCCAAACTTCAATGATTTTAATGGCTTCGGAATAGTCTTTTGATTCATTCTGTGCGAAAGCAAATACGCTCAACAAGCACATTGATAAGAGAACTAATTTTTTCATTATTTTCAGTTTAAAATCCTAGGTGTTTTTTAATGGTACTCCTAACATGTATTTAACTACAATATTCATCAGCTATAGAGATAGCTTGTGAGACGATTTTTAAGCCTTCGTCAACTTCTTCTTTAGTCACATTTAAAGGAGGTGCAATAAAAATCCAATTCCATCTTACAAAAGTGAACATGCCTAATTCTCTAATTTTAGCTGCCATTCTTCCTGTAGCCTCCATTTCGTGTGGTTTTGCGTTCCATGGAACCGTTGGTTCTTTTGTTTCTCTATTCTTTACAAGCTCAATACATCCTAACAATCCTGTGTTTCTAAAGTCACCAATTGAAGGATGCTTTGCTTTTAATTTTTCAACTTCAGCTTCAATATACAATCCCATTTCTGCTGCACGCTCAACCAAATTCTCTTCTTGAATAATGCGAACATTTTCTAAAGCCGCTGCACATAAGGTTGGATGTGCAGAATATGTCAACCCAATAATCATTGGATTATCATTAAAGTGCTCTGCGATTTTATCAGTTACCACAACACCACCAAGTGGCAAGTAACCAGACGTTAGACCTTTAGCTAAGCACATAATATCCGGTGTTACATCGTGATGATCTATACCAAACATTTTTCCTGTACGTCCAAAACCACTCATTACTTCATCATCAATCATCATAATTCCGTATTTATCACACAGTTCTCTCACTCGCTTTAAATACATTGGTGGATATTTTAAACATCCTGAAGAACCAGATTCTCCTTCAAACAAAATAGCAGCAACACTATCCGGATTTTCAAATTGAATAACGCGTTCTAAATGCGCTAAAGCACGTTCACCACATTCTTCTATAGATGAAGAATTCCAAGGGCAACGATACGTATAAGGATTTTCTACATGAACCACATTTGGCATCGCTTGGCTATCTACTGGAAAGCGTCGAGGATCACCTCCTGCTGTTATAGCTCCATAAGTTGCTCCATGATATGCTCTATAATGTGTTATAATTTTATGACGACCAGTGTACATTCTTGCCAACTTAATGGCATTCTCTATGGCTTCTGCTCCACCTAAAGTGAAAAATGTCTTTGTTAAGTTTCCTGGTGTAATTTCTGCAATTTTCTTTCCTAATTTTCCACGCACATCAGTTGCCATTCCAGGATATACATAACTGACTTCTTGCATCTGTTTAGCAACAGCTTCAGTAATACGTTGATCACCATGACCAATATTTACATTCATGAGTTGAGACGAAAAATCTAAGTACTTTTTACCATCTCTGTCATAAATATATGAGCCTTTAGCGTGTGATGCGTTTATAGGATTAAGACCACCTTGTTTTGCCCAAGAAAATAAAGTATAGTCTAAATTATCATTTATAATTTGTTGGTTATTCATTTAATTAAAATATTGATTTTTAAATAGTTAATTAATATTACTTAAACTTTTAATTAACTCATCCAGTTGGTTTGTGCTTCTGGATTCCACTTGGTTGTTGTCTTTTTATTTTGTGTCCAAAACTCAATAGAACTACGTCCTGTAATATCTCCTACACCAAACTTTGATTCGTTCCATCCTCCAAAAGAAAAAGGCTCTCTAGGAACTGGAACTCCAATATTAACACCAATCATTCCTGCGCTTGCACGATCCATAACTTGCTTTGCTAAACCACCACTTTGTGTAAATACTGCTGCAGCATTTCCATAATTAGAACCATTTTCAATTTCGATAGCTTCATCTAAATCTTTAGCTCTTATAATAGAAATCACAGGTCCAAAAATTTCTTCTCTAGCAACAGACATATCTGTTGTGACATAATCTATGATTGTTGGTCCAACATAATAACCACCTTCTTTTCCAGGAACAGTTGTATTACGACCATCTAATAAAATCTTAGCACCATTTTTTTCAGCCTCATCGATATAACCTTCTATACGTTCTTTAGCTTCTTTAGTAATGACAGAACCTAAATTATCACCAGGCACAATTGCTTTTGCATCTTCAACCATACGATCAATAATATGCTGCACTTTATCAACACCAACCATTACAGAAGCTGCCATACAACGCTGACCAGCACAGCCAGCCATAGAGGCAACAACATTAGATGCGGTCATTTCAAGATTCGCATCTGGTAACACTATCAGATGGTTTTTTGCTCCACCTAAAGCGACACATCGTTTTAGATTTGATGCTGCTCTTTTATAAACAATCTTAGCTACTTTTGTTGAGCCTACAAATGATACGGCTTCAATTTTAGGATGATCACAAATGGCTTCTACCACTTCTTTACCTCCATTAACAATATTAAATACACCATCTGGGAGGCCAGCTTCTTTTAGCAATTCTGCCATACGAACCGTACTTAAAGGTACTAATTCTGAAGGTTTCATAACCATTGTATTACCTAAGACTAAAGCATTTGGTAACGTCCAATGCGGAACCATATTTGGAAAGTTAAATGGCGTAATAGAAGCTACAACACCAAGAGGTTTGCGCTCTATTCGGCATTCTACACCTTTACTAACTTCCTGAACTTCATTGACCACTATTTGTGGCATTGATACTGCAAATTCACAGAGTTCCATGCTTTTTTCAACCTCAGCTTTTGCTTCACCATAGGTTTTACCATTTTCGAGCTGCACTAATTTTGTGAGCTCATCCATGTTCTTCTCTAAAAGATTACGATACCTAAAAAATATTTGAACGCGTTCTTTCAAGGTCATTCCTGACCATTGTGGAAATGCTTTATTTGCAGCTTGTACTGCAGCATCAACATCTTGTTTAGTCGATAAAGGAATTGAAGAAATCTTTGAACCGTCTGAAGGACTCAATACGTCCATTGATTTTTGGCCATTTCTCTCAAATTTACCGTCTATATAATTTTTTACTTCGGAAAGTGTTTCGCTTACATTCGTCATCAGCTTATCAGATTAATATTATTAATATTTGAACAAAAAATAAGAATGCCATAGAAAACTTGCCAAAGGGTTGACTAATTCTATGCGCACTCTAATCAAATATAGGAAATATATATTAATACTAAGCTATTATTGAAAAGTCAATAATCAATTAGATATTATATTGAGTGATTCTTATTTAGGTTCTCGATACAAATTTTAAAAAAAATAAAAATTCACTCGAACTGGTGCTAAACTTCAACAGAAGTAAACTTAAAATCTGAGCCATTAAATAAGCCTTTATCACTAAGTTTTAATGATGGAATTACTAACAACGCCATAAAAGAAAGGCTCATATATGGTGCATGAAGCTTGCTACCTAATTGTTTTGCCATTGCATCTAATTCTGAATACTGTTTACCAATAGTTTCAGCATTTTGGTCACTCATTATGCCAGCTACCGGAAGTGCGACTACTTTCTCTTCAGCATCACTGATAGCGCAAATGCCACCTTCATTTTCAATCAGAAGATTTACAGCTTTGCAAATCGCTTCATCTGATACACCAACTGAAATAATATTATGAGAATCGTGACCAACTGAAGATGCAATAGCTCCTTCTTTAAGTCCGAAGTTTTTGATAAACGCAATAGCTGGTTGGTCGTTTTGATAGCGATTAACAACTACCATTTTAAGAATATCTGTTTCTGTATTTGAAACCAAGTTCCCATTTTGAATTGTTGCACTTTCAATAATTTCATTTGTAACTAACTCACCATCTATACATTCAATAACTTTTATTTGTTTTGCATTAGATTCAAATCTAAAATCTGAAACTTGTTTTTTATCTGTATTGAAGTTATTTAGATTTTTGAATTCAACATGTTTTATATTAGAAATTCCATTATCATAAACCAATTCTCCATTGATATAAGTTTGAATTGTTTTAAAGTCTTTTAAATCTTCTACAACAATACAATCTGCATTATCACCAATATTCAATAAGCCAACATCTAAATTATAATGCTTCACAGGATTAATACAAGCCGCTTGAAGGACTTTAAACACATCAATATCTTTTGCAACAGCTCTTGCACACAACTGATTAATATGCCCTAATAACAAATCATCTGGATGCTTATCATCACTACAGAACATCATATTTTCGTAATGTTCAGTTAACAACCCAATTAAAGCTTCAAAATTTTTGGCAGCACTACCTTCTCTAATAATGACTTTCATGCCTTTTTGAAGTTTCTCTAAACCTTCTTCGTAGGTAAAGCATTCGTGATCGGTTGAAATTCCAGCTGATATATATTTAGTTAAATCGTCTCCTCGTAATCCTGGAGCATGACCATCGATAGGTTTGTTATAATGTTTTGCCCATTCTAGCTTTTTAAAAACTTCTGCATCATCATAAATAACGCCTGGATAATTCATCATCTCTGCCAAATATTTGATATCTGGATTTGCCATTAAGGTTTTAATATCATCAGAATCAATAACAGCTCCTGCAGATTCAAAACTTGTCGCTGGCACACACGATGGTGCACCAAAATTAAATTTAAAAGGTGTTTTCTTACCGTTTTCTATCATAAACTCCACGCCTTTTACTCCAAGGACATTGGCAATTTCGTGTGGATCTGAAACTGTTGAAACTGTTCCATGTTTTACTGCTATTTTCGCGAACTCAGATGGCACCAACATTGAACTTTCAATATGAATGTGAGCATCTACAAAACCAGGTAAGATGTAATGATTCGCTTCACAGTCTTTCTCTTCTATGCTTTTTATATTACCATCTTCAATAGTGATTTCTCCTTTGAATATTCTACGGTTTTGTATGTCTACAATGTTTCCTTTTATAATCAATTCAATTCTATTTTTAAAATATTGTTAGTTTCATCAGTTACTCTAAAACGATTGTCTGCGCGTTTGCCAACAACCCAAAGTACATCATCATTAGAGGTAAGTAACCATGTATTTTCTTTATCAACTAAAGACAGTTTTTCATCCTTCAGGTATTTACTAATCTTCTTCTTCCCTTTCATTCCTAAAGGATAAAAGTTATCACCTTCTTTCCAAGTTCTTAATTCTAAAGGAAAAACAACTTTATCTCTATCAACATAAATTACATTATTCGAATTATCGAAAATTGCATCTGCTTCATCAAATAATAAAACACCAAATAGAGTTTCTACTTTTGCATCAGATTCTAAAATTGAAATACTTTCAAAATTTTCTGATTTAATCTCTGTCAAAATTATATGCTCACGATGTTTAATCAGACGATGCGAATTCGATAACACTTGCTTACCAGATTGTGCATCTAATAAAGCTACCACATCATTCCATTCTGTAAATCCATAATCTTTAAACATTTCAAACAAGTAAGCTTTTGGGTTATTGACTTTTTTAAATTCTGAAATTTTATAACTTATTCCATTATCATCAATAATAGTAATTGCTCTTTTTGCAACTGCATCGAGACTTTCTTCAATTATATCTGCTGTGTCATTCAGGTTTTCTATTGTACTTTGAAAACTATCTAAAAGTTGCGGATTGATTTCTTTTAGAATTGGCACTACTTCGTGACGCAGTTTATTCCTTAGATATTTACGAGAAGAATTACTGCTGTCTTCTCGCCACATGATGTTATGCTCTCTTGCATGAGCTTCAATTACCTCTCTAGAAAATGGTAATAATGGTCTAACTATATTATCATTCACAACAGGAATTCCTGTTAAACCATTTAAACCAGTTCCTCTTGTAAAGTTGATTAAAAAGGTTTCGAGATTATCGTCTGCATGATGTGCTGTGAGTATATAATCGAATTGTAATTGCTCTGCTAATTCTGCAAACCAATCGTAGCGCAATTCTCGCGCTGCCATTTGTATAGAACGCTTATGCTCATCTGCATAAGCTTGCGTATCAAAATTCTGAATAAACACTTCTACATCTAATTGATCTGCTAATTCTGATACAAAATCTTCGTCTGCATTACTTTCTTCTGCTCTCAGATTAAAGTTGCAATGTGCAAGAGCAAAATCTAAATTTATGCTTTTACACAATTCACTTAAAACCACACTATCAACACCTCCCGAAATTGCGATTATCAATCTTGTATCATTCAGAAATTCTAGGTTAGTTTCTATATGTTTTTTAAAGGTTTTTAGCATTACGTAAAAATACAATAAAGACAAAGTCTCACAATCCTTATTGCTGTAAAAATGATAATTGTCATAAAAAAACATTATATTAATCTATAGATTTAAGGAATAATTTAAAACCTAAGTTTATGAGCACTTTTAAGGAAATATCGTCAAAATCTGCACAAACTGCCTTCGATAAAAAGGTGCTTTCTGCAGTGCAACATTTACATCCTTATGTAAAACACAGAATATATATTGCTGAGTCTACAGGAATTTTACCTAAAAATATGTATTCATCTAACGGTCTTATTGATGAAAGTATTATAGAATTGTATAGCCATGGTTTTAATATTGAAGCTGAAGCAATGGCTATAAAACTTGAGCTTTTTAAACTTGTAGATAATTACATGAATAAACTCTTTAAAAAAGAAGCTTATCATAAAAACACCATTAGTACAGATTCCATTCTTAAAGACGAATTGTCTAAGTTAGGTGAGGATTATACTATAGATGCCGATTTAGATTTAGTATTAAACACGGAGCTTGATGATATTTCATATCATCAAGACCATAATAACCATTTGTATTTGTATGCTGACAAAGAAACATCGATTTTAAGAGCTTTTGAGCTAGAAGATTTATCTGCTTCTCAACCACCTAAAGTATTTAAACGTTTTTACAATTGGTTACCAATTAATATCTCTAATATCGTGGATTTGTACATTTTTGGAAACTTAGATTTTGATGCTATTGCTAAAATTAAGAATATTGAAACAACTCGCGTCGAGCTTATTTTTGATAAAGTCAAAAAGAGTTTTAGAAGGCATTTAGAATAATTAATTTTCTAAAACCTCGCGCATTGCTTTAGCTTTTATTAAGCACTCTTCGTATTCTTTTAAAGGATTACTCATTGCTGTAATAGCGCTTCCCACAGAATATGAAATATATTTTTTGGTGGAGTTGTATAAAATACTCCGTATTATAACATTAAAATCAAAGTCACCATTGGGTTTAAAATAACCTACAGAACCCGAATATAAGCCTCGTTTGGTTTCTTCTAAATCTTCAATGATTTTCATTGCTGAAATTTTAGGAGCTCCTGTCATGCTTCCCATTGGGAAAGTCGTTTTTATAATATCTACAGGATTTGTTTCTGCATCAACCTGAGAAGAAATAGTTGAAATCATTTGATGCACTTGTAAAAAGGAATAGACTTTACAGAGCTCTTCAACCTTTACGCTTCCTTTTGAAGCAGTATGTGATAAATCATTACGTACCAAATCAACTATCATTATATTTTCACTGCGTTCTTTTTCATCTTTAGATAACGCTTCAGCGAGTAATAAATCTTCTTCATTATTTATTGAACGTTTTGCAGTTCCCTTAATAGGTTGAGAAATTACAGTATTACCATCTTTTTTAATATAGCGTTCTGGTGTTGCAGATATCAAAAACTTATCATCAAGCTTTAAAAACGTAGCAAAAGGTGGCTTTGAAATTTCATTCAGTTTATTAAACGTTTCTAATGGATTAATCATGCTCTCTTCAGCATAAAACTCTTGACAAAAATTGGCTTCGTAAATATCACCTCTTTGAATGTGCGCTAACATTGTGTTTACTTTTTCGAAGTATTCGTCTTTGTGGATTCGGAGTTTAATCTTAATTGGAGTTTTAGATTGCTCCATTATTGGATTATGAGATTGTTCAATTTCTAACAAATCTTGTTCAATTTCATCATCTACAATTTGTAGATATTGAATTTCAACATTATTGTCCTTAATTAGAAACAGTTTTTTAGGTTGAAAAAAATACAAATCAGGAAACTCTAAACCATCATAGTTTCTAGACCTTAGGAGTTCTGTTGTATTTTTAAGATCGTAAGTGAGATAACCGAAAACCCAGTCGTTAGTTGCTGTTTGGTATTCTTTTAGACGATTAAAAGCATCAAAATAATCTGTTTTTAAAGCGGTAAAAGCATCTACAGCCAATATAGCATCGTAGCTACTATATTTATCGCTATGCTTATTTGAATCTAACCAAACGACATCATCAAATTGCTGGCTCCAACATAAGAGTTGTTGCTTAAAATTAATAGGGTGTTTTAATTGATGATTAACAGTTGTTCTCAATAGAAAAATAATTATTGCAATTTACCGAAATTTAAGCTTCAAATAAAATAGAACAACTTTTATAAAACTTAAATTCTACTAAATAGGAAAATGTATCTTTGCAAATTAAAACTACAACGTGACTTTTAACGATTTAAATTTAAATACACCTTTATATAATGCCTTAGAAGATTTAGGATTTACAACTCCAACTCCTATACAAGCTGAATCTTTTAGCGTGGTTGCTGCTGGTAAAGATGTAGTTGGAATTGCCCAAACAGGTACTGGTAAGACCCTTGCCTATATGCTACCTATTTTAAGAAATCTTAAATACTCTCAACAAGACAATCCTAGAGTTTTGGTTTTAGTCCCAACAAGAGAACTAGTGGTTCAAGTTGTTAGTGAAATTGAAAAGTTTTCTAAATATATTAACAATCGTGTTTTAGGGGTTTATGGTGGCACTAATATTAATACTCAAAAGCAAGCTGTTGCTCAAGGTCAAGATATCATAGTAGCAACACCTGGTCGTTTGTATGATTTGGCAGTAAGTCGCGTTTTGCAATTAAAATCTATTCAGAAATTAGTGATTGATGAAGTTGATGTAATGCTAGATTTAGGTTTTAGACATCAGTTACTTAATATTTTTGATATCCTACCAGAGCGTCGCCAAAATATTATGTTTTCGGCAACGATGACAAAAGATGTAGATGATTTAATTACAGATTTTTTTATAAACCCAAGCAAAATTGCTATTGCTGTTTCTGGCACACCTTTAGACAACATAAAACAAGAGCGTTATAATGTTCCTAATTTTTATACTAAAGTTAACCTTTTAGAATATATACTTCAAAATAATGAAGACTTTTCGAAGGTTTTAATTTTTGTTGCTTATAAGCGAATGGCAGATCGGCTTTTTGATAAGCTAGAGAAACTATTCCCTGGCCAAACTTGTGTTATTCATTCTAATAAAACTCAAAATTATAGATTGCGAAGTATCGAACAATTTAGAGCTGGTGAAAATCGTCTTTTGGTAGCAACAGATGTCATGGCACGTGGTTTAGATATTGAGAATGTTTCTCATGTTATTAATTTTGATACACCAGATTATCCTGAAAATTATATGCACAGAATCGGTAGAACTGGTCGTGCAGAAAAAGAAGGCCATACATTACTTTTTTCTACCGAAAAAGAACAACAAGGAAGGGAAAGTATTGAAGAGTTAATGCAAATGACTATCGATATATTAGACATACCTGAAGCTGTTGAAATTTCAGCTGAGCTTATAGACGAGGAACGCACACAAATTAAGGAACATTACAATCCTACAAAACACAGAGATGAGGATGCGCCAGGACCTGCATTTCATGAAAAATCTGAAAAGAACTCTAAAGAAAATTTAGGTGGCTCTTATAAATTCAAAATTGCAGCGAAATATAAAAAACCACAAACACGAGGAGATAAAAATTATAATCAACGGAATAAGAAGAAATAAATTAATTTTCAGTCGCAGTTTTCCGTTTCAAGCAAACAAAAAACCCTAAACAAACTAATGAAAAGGGTTAATTAATACCTCAAGTACTTGCAGAATCACATTTTATTATAATAAATAAAATCTATAACCCTAACCTTATAGTTGATCCTGCAATTGTACTTGATTTTCTACTAAATCGTCTATTGGAACGATTAATTTTCCTTTTGAATTTTTCAATATCACAGAAATACTCTGCACTACATCTACCGTATAACTTTCATTATTAAATATAATTTGTTGCCCAACTTCGAATGTCTTACGTGCATAAAACGTTTTGAGTAATTTACCAACAACTTCTCTTGCACCTAAACCAAAAGCTATAGCAAATGCTAATAGAAATGCAGCAATAATCATGTTAATATTATTGGTGATTATCTCAGTATCTATTCCTGCTTGATTTAATGCTGTTATAGATATAAAAGTGAGCAATAAGAAGAATATAACTTGGCTAATCATTTTACCTCCTGACATATCCATGGATTCAAAAAGAGACTTTAGTCCTTTTTTAACAAAATTTGCAAATAATAGACCTAACATAAATATGACTAGTGCAGCAAATAATTGAGGTAAGTAAGCTAATAGGTCACTAATTTGATTAGAGATAACTTCTAATCCCATAATATCAGATGCTGTTATCAATAACACGATGTACATTAACCATTTTACAAAATTTGTAACGACCTTTATGGTATCAAAACTGAGCTTTTTTCCCTCTACTATTTCTATATCATTAAGCTTGTCATCTAACTTATTAACTTTAGCTAGTTTTAAAACCTTTTTTATAATCTTAACTACTAGTTTTGTTATTAACCAACCGATAATAAAAACCACCAAAGCGCCAATAATATTTGGAAACACATTGGTAATCTCCAGCCACATTGAGGTTAATGATTGCATCATTATATCCTTAAATTCTGTTACTTTTTCCATACTAATAATTTTAATGTTAGGGTTTATTAAGTATTTATTTTTTTCTTTTACTGCTTATACTATCAATTATATAACCAAGATTATAAGAAAACAGTTCGGCTAACTCCATAAGCAATTTTGCCATAGCGATATCGTGCATGACTTTTCCTTTAAGTTCTTCCGGAACTTCTTTTAAAGGCTGATTTATGTGCTTAAATGGATTTTCCATCTTTCGTATAGTTTTCGTACTTAAGTACTAGTTTTTCTTTTGCTCTTTTTAAGCGCATTTTTACTGCACTTTCTCCTATATCTAAAGCTTCTGCTAACTCCTTAATTGATAAGTTATCTTGATATTTTAACAATAATAACATCTTTTCATCTGGAGAAATCAGCTCCATTACTTTCTTTAATTGCTCCACTCTCATGTTATCAAATTCTCGAGTAGTATCAATATCTTCACCTATATTTTCAATACTATCTGAACTTATAGATTTTTTTTCAATCTTTTTTGCCGTGTTTCTGGTGACATAATTTACACAATGATTATATGTGAAGGCATACAACCATGTCGAAAATTTTGATTTTCCTTTGAAACTGGCAAGTTTAACAAATACTCTTAAAAAAACGTCTTGCGTTAAATCTTTTGCTTCATCAACTCCATTGGCAAATCCATAACATTTGTTATAAACCATGGTCGCATATCTATCGTACAGCACCTCAAACAACATAGTGTCATTGGTTTTTACGATAGCCTCTACGAGCGCTTCATCGGTTAGGGTATGAACAGCGTCTTGTGTCAATTAATTAGTTAATTCGTTTTAGTTTTGTTTAGTTATTAGTTTTAAGACACCTAACGTTTAATGAAGTCACATTAATTTTAATAAATACTATTTTTTTAAATGCTCTTCAATATCGCTCAAATGATGCTTTAGTGCTTCTGCAGAAATTTGAATTTCTCTAATTAAAAATGCTAATGATAAAATGAGTAAAATTAGAGCTATACCAAAGACCCAAACTGCTACAACTTGCTGGTCTATATAAATTAAAAACATGGTTAATACGCAAAGTAAAAGGCTTGTGATTCCAAAAATTTGCATCCAACGTGTTAAGTTTAATCTTAACTTAAGATTGTTGATTTGACGTATTAAAGACCCTTCCTTCTTTTCGAGATACTTATCGCTAAGATTTCTAATAACAGCAGCATAAGCCAAAAACCGATTGGTGTAGGCTAGCATTATTAAAGATATCGCTGAGAATAAGAGTGCTGGTGTTGTTAGTGTTAATTCTTCCATAAGAATATTTGTGTAAAATTACAGAATTTAAACACTAGATAGAAAAAAAGCGAACTTTTTCAAGTTCGCTTTTATCATTTAGTCATTTAACTAGTCTTTTAGAGTATCGAGTTTCTCTTTATAGAATTTACTATTGCTTATTTGATAAGCTTTTTCAACATATTCAACTGCTTTTTTAATATTCTTCTTAGATATGTAATAATCTGCCATCGCATCATAAACATTTGCACTTTTAGGATAATGCTTTATTGCCATTTCAAAAAACAAGTATGCCTTTTCTGGTTGCTCCATCTGCAGGTTCATATAGCCATAACCATTAAATAACTCTTCTACCATTGGAGGTGTTCTATATCCAAAATGCTTGGTATAAATAGCTTCTTGATTATTTAATAAAACACGTATTTCATCAACTGATGTCTCTGGATTATTATATTTCTGTGGAGACTTAAATTGATACCATTTAAATAATGAGACTAATCCATCTCTTATAGCTGGTAAAGGCACTGTTCCATGCAAATCTTCAGGATATACCTCCCAATTAAATCTTAGTCCATTTTGTACTCTAGTTGATGATGCTAGGTCACAAAACTCAAGAATAGAACGTGAAAATAACGTGAATTCTGAATCATTTTGCCTTAAATTATCAATTGTAACGCTCTCATCTGACATGTGCAATTGCTCGGCTGCTAATGCCACAAATAAACTCTTCCCAATATAGGATCTGTTTTTCAATTCCGTTTTAGCTTGCTTTAAGAGTTTTTGACCATCCCAATCTAAACTTGGATCTATCGCAATATAGTTTTTGAACAAATGAGAATGATTTAACAACACATTTATTGTAAATAGTCCTGCATAAGAATGTCCTATTAATGTCCTATACTTTGTAGTTGGATAATTTTTGTCAATATCTGGGATTAATTCGTTTTCTATAAAACTAGTAAACAGGTCTGCTCCTCCTGTTTCATAATTAAAACTACTACCTCTTCTCGATTCAACTTTAGATGTTGTTAAATCACGAGTTCTATTTGTTCTATTTGAAATACCGACTAAAATCATATGAGGCAAATAATGTCCCCAATAATTATTGTAAACAACTTCTAAGTTTTGCTCTAAAGAAAAACCATCTAAAAGATAAACTACAGGATATTTAGCATCACTTTTTGGATTATAATTCTCAGGTAGTTTTACCCAAAAGTGACGATAACTATCTAAGATTTTTGAATATATACTGTCTCTAATTTCTGTTTCGACTTGCTGAAGTTCGTCTTGATTAACTTGAGCATCAATTGATGAGCTAGATATAATCAGCAGTATTATAATAATAGATTGGGTTATTTTTTTCGTCATTTAAATACGCATATTAAATTGTTTAATTTTTAACTGTAGGCTCGCTTGGAATATACACAACCTCAATTTTTATTTCACTACCATATGTTACTAAAATTGAACACAATACTGGCACTTTAATTCCATCTTGAGTGGCAGGTTTCATTTTGGGTATTTTTTTTAATACTCTCGCTATTTCTGCTTGAATTGTCACCTCTGCGTCTCTAATTTTCATGCCTGACAGGTTTCCGTATTCATCAATTACAAAAAAGGCTGCTACCTGTTGTGGTTCTGAAATATCTAAAGCATTAGCGATACTTGAGTTGAACTCTTGCTTTATAAATTTTGATATATTTTCTTTAAAACATTTTTTTGTTTCTTCCTCAGAAAGCCCTTCACAACCATTATAGATGGGTCCATTTTCTACATCTTTAAATATAATCACATCATCTCGGCCATAATCATCAAAGTCATCATCTCGAGACATAAGACTGCATAAACTTAACATTGCCTGTTCTTCTTCTTCACTAATATTTCCTTGCACCATCATTTGTTTTTGTACTGCATTGACTTTATTTATCAATTCACTATCTGAAGAGTTAGAATTTTCTTTGCAGGAATTAAACACTATTAAAAAGATAAATGAAAAAATGAATAAAACTTGTTGATTGCTTTTTCTTTCGAATTTCAATAAATACGTCATGATCTTATATTGTAGAGTTTGATGATAACTTTCTGTTTATACTTTATCAGCAGCTTGTAACCATCTTAGAATAAGGATATCTACTCTTACTATTACAAATGTAAAGAGACCAAAAGTAGCAGTTAGCAATGATAATTTGAGTCCACCTGCAAATACTGCAGGATCAACATTTCCCATAGCCTCAAGTGAATCAAAAGCCGTGATCAGCCCAATTACAGAAGCTAGAAAGCCTATAACTAAACCTAATAGACTGCTATCTTCTGCTAAACGCAGCATTTTTTTAGATAAGGGTAGATTCTTCCTAAAACACAGAAAGCCTCTGACTAAAAAATAAATAGAAAGCAGTAAACAGATTAAAATAAGCGACATAAAAAAAGGACCACCTTCGTTAAATCGATCTGCAAATTGTACTGATGCAACTAAAAAATTTGAAATTACTAATTCGTTCATAATTGATGTTTTAATTAAACATAATCCAAACTTAGGCAATTGTCATTCCTTTAAAATTAAAATGCGATAGATAACCCATTTAGCAAGGGATTAAACATTTTGTTAAAACCAGCACTAATCTTGTCATTCGTCTATAAAAGTATAAATCACAATAAAAATATACTATTATTGTGATACATCTCATTTTAATGCGTAAAACTAAATTTATACTTAAAAAACTAGGACACAGC
>NZ_CAXBGB010000044.1:0-27060 GCF_963975125.1 uncultured Winogradskyella sp.
AAAAATACTAATCAGTTCACTCCATAGCATAAATGCTATTAATTTCAGTTATAATTATTTCATTTTCATTTTTACTTTCTTCAATTTGTATATTTCAAACGCCCAGAAAAATGAAATTGAATTCAAAAAAATATTCATAGAAATAGAAGGCGAAGAAGTTTATGATGTCTCAAAAATAGTCCAAGATCACCAAGGTTATATTTGGATGGCAACAAATTTGGGATTAATTAAGTATAATGGTATTGAGGGTAAAAAATATAACAAGAAGGTAAACGATGCTTCTATTATTATAGGTGAAGTTGGAGCATTATTTGTAGATTCTCAAGGCGATATTTGGATAGGCTCAAATTCTGGTTTAAGCAAGTATAATCCAGATTGCGATTGCATCTATAGATATCCTTCCATTGATATTGACACTCATCTAACTAGTGTGCTGTCGATTACTGAAGATAAAAATCAAGATCTTTGGTTTGGAACTCAAAATGGGGAATTATATAGATACACTAAAGAAAATAATAGCATTACCCAATTTCTCAATGCCCCTTCAGAATCGATAAATCTTACGGAAACAAGTATTACTAATTTAATAGTCGATCAAAATAATAATTTATGTATAGGAACACACTCTTTTTTGCCTGAAAACAGTTTAGGCTTAATTCAATTTAATATTGACACAGGTGCTATTAAACAATTTTTAAATGAGCCAGAAAATCCTAAAAATCTATTAGATAATCGTATTAGCGCTCTTTACGAAGATAACAAGGCAAAATACTAATTGGCACATACCTATCTGGGCTTCATATATACGATGCACAAAGTGAATCATTAATAAGAATTAACTCCAATCAAAATAACCCCAACCAAATGCATGCACCCAATGCAAAAGAAAAAGTAGAGGGTAACGATCCATTCGTTCAAATAATACATCAAGATCAAAAGGGAGATTATTGGATTGGTACAACTGGAAAAGGAATAAATTACTTTAATACAACAACTAATACTTTTAAAAATTATGATTTTAACCTTGTTAACCCTGAAGTATTACAATCTATTTATGAAGACAGACAAGGTAATATATGGATTGGTGGTGTTATGGGAGCTGGCCTCTTTAAAACAGACCCCTTAGAAAGAAAGTATAATTTAAACACAAACTTTATTAATGTTGAAGCCGCTTATGAATCAGTTTTGAATCCCGGAATTCTATGGATTGAATCTTTACAACAAGGGCTTGGTAAATTGAATTTGAAAACGAATGAGATCACAAAATACATACATGATAAAGATAATAGTAAAAGTATTGGACATAATTGGGTGCGATATATTTATCAAGAAAACAAAACTACACTTTGGTTAGGTTTAGGAGTTGGTGGCTCTGAAGGTATTGGATCTGGTGATGGCGGTGTAGATCGGATGGATATAGCCTCGGAGACCTTCGAGCATTTTAAATTAACACGAGATGATGACGGAAAAGAAGGTTTTAGTTACTCCCCTTATTCTATCTGCGAAGATTTTGAGGGATATTTATGGGTAAGCGGTGGTACAGGTGGCATATTTCGTTCTGATAAGGAAAAGAAAGAGTTTAAACATTTCAAGTTAAATCATAACATTGATGCATCTGAGGATCTCATTATCAATATAGTTCGTAAAGATTCCAATGGAGATATTTGGGCATCAGATTTTAAAGATGAAGGCACCTTATATTTATACAATCGCGAAGAAAACACATTCAATCCATATCTTAAAGGATTCAAAGTATTCAACATATTAATCGATGAACAAGGTTGATATTTAATAAGCACTTGGAAAAAAGGTTTAGTGCATTTAAATCCAACAACAGGCACTTATAATCAATACACTAAAAAGGATGGATTGCCAAGTATTAATGGCTTAGATATCGTTGAAGGTGATGAAGGTGTTTTTTGGGTTCAAACGCGAATTGGACCTGCAAAATTTGATTCTAGATCTGGTAAAATCACTTCTATTGGTTTACTAAAAGGCAGATATAATACAAGTATATTTAAAACAAGTGATAATCAAATATTTTTGGGATCTAATAATGGTTTAGTTTCTTTCTATCCAAGTCAAGTTATTGGTAATCCTTATCCACCGCAAATAGATGTAAGTGAGTTATTAATTTCTGATAAAAATTATCTAACAGGAAAAAGAAATACTAATGAGTTAGTCTTCTCACACAAACAGAATGACATCTCCTTTAAATATTACGCGCTGCATTTAGTAATTCAGAAAAAAACTTATTTCAATATAAATTAAAACCTATTAATAATGAGTGGATAAATGCAGGTTTTGAACGCACTGCTCGGTATTTCAATTTACCTCCAGATAATTATACTTTCGAAGTAAAAGCCTCTAATAGTGATGGTGTTTGGAGTGAAATACCTGAAACAATATCGTTTACAATAAAATCTGCTTGGTGGACAAGATGGTGGGCTTATCTAATTTATATTGCTGTAATTGCTTTCTTGACTGAAAGAATTTACCGTTTTCAACTTTCTAAAAAAATAGCTGATTCAGAAAGCAGAAGACTAAAAGAAGTAGATCAATTAAAAAATGCACTATTCACCAATATTACCCATGAATTTAGAACACCTCTAACTGTGATAAAAGGAATGACTAGTACAATTAAATCAAATCTAGGAAACAAACAAAATGAAAATCTTAAAAACTCATTAGACATCATCGATCGAAATAGTGATGGTCTATTAAGCTTAATAAATGAGATGTTAGATTTAGCAAAGATTGAAAGTGGTAATATGGAATTGAATATCGTTCAAGCTGATATTATTCCTTTTATAAAATATTTAACTCAAAGTTTTCATTCACTTGCCGAAGAAAAGAACATTAATTTTTCTGTGCGTTGCAATATAGAACATCTCGAAATGGATTTAGATGTAACTAAATTCACTGTAATTGTTACCAATTTAATTTCGAATGCTATAAAATTTACTTCGAAAAAAGGTGAAATTTATATACAAATAGATAAGATTCAAGAAAACAATAATGCCTTTCTTACCCTTAAAGTAAAAGATAATGGTTTAGGAATTTCACAAGAAGAGCAATTGTTTATTTTCGATAAATTTTATCAAGTTGATAATACGACATCCAGAATTCAAAAAGGTACTGGAATTGGTTTGTCCTTAGTTAAAGAGTTTGTAGAATTAATGCAAGGCTCAATAGATGTTGCAAGTACACAAGGAAAAGGTAGTCTGTTCAGTATTAAAATTCCAATAACAAATAATGCTGTTCTATCGGATGGTTCCGATTTAATTTCAGCATCATCAATTATCAAATCTAATGTTATACCAATTGCATCAGACGATAATCTATCTAATAATAAATCTATTATAAATCTTTCTCTAGTGCTTATAATAGAAGATAATATGGATGTTGCTCACTATATTAAAACCTGTTTAAAAGGTAATTTTCAGATCCTTCATGCAATTAATGGAACCATAGGAATTGAAATGGCTTTAGAAAAAATACCAGATATCATTATTAGTGATGTTATGATGCCCGAAAAAGATGGTTTTGAAGTTTGTGAGAATTTAAAAACAAACGAACTAACCGACCATATACCAATAATAATATTAACTGCCAAAGCTACTTTTGAGGATCGACTTATAGGTCTTGGTCATGGTGCTGATGCTTATTTAACAAAACCATTTGAAAAGGCAGAATTATTAACACGCATAAATCAGTTAATACTATTAAGAAAGAAAATGTTGAGCAAGTTTGAGAAAACTGGCATAGAAAGGCTACTTAGAAAAAATGTCAAAAATTCTGAAACTAAGTTTCTAGATAAAATAATTACAGTTATTTATGACAAAATAACTCAACCAGATTTTGGACCTATTCAATTGGCAATTCAACTACACTTAAGCGAATCACAATTGAATAGAAAACTAAAAGCAACTAGTGGAAAATCTACAGCTCTATTTATTCGATTTATTCGACTACAAAAAGGCAAGGAATTAATTGAAACCACTAACAAAACAATTTCTGAAGTTGCTTACGATGTAGGATTCAACGATCCATCCTATTTTAGTCGCGCTTTTAAAGATGAATTTGGGTCTGCCTCAAGTACGTTTTCTAAGTGATACCGCATTAAACTTCATGTTTTACCCACACGTTTTCAAGTCGAAAAAACATTAATCACTCGTGATATTTCTTAAATAATCCTAGTTTTTGACGAAATAGTACATGCGTCTTCTTAGTTATTGCAGTAATATTGTAACACAAACACAATCAGTTATTTAAACGATATAACTGAAATTATTAATCATTAAAAATATATTATTATGAAAGCAAATTTAAAAGTTGCATTTCTTATCATTATTACAGTATTCATTTCAGGATGTGATAATGATGATCAAGAAACAGAAGCAGTTCCTCGTGACCTAGTTAATACTGAATTTCCCGAAGCAAAGCAAGACGTTCTGGAAACCTTTGGTGCAATAGCACAAAGTATTATTGATGGAGATATGGATAAACTCATCTCTTTTCATGCCTATAGTCCAAAATTCACCGAATTCAAAAAAGGTGAGCCACGTAATGGAGCTGCTGCAAACGAAACTTATGAACGTACTGTTTTTGGTTCTGTAACTGAAGTAATAAAATTCGAGGCAGATGACTTGCAAATTGCCGTTTATGGAGATGTAGCCAATTTAACCTTTCACTCCAATTTCCACCTAATGTTTGGTGCAGATCTCGTTATAATTAACGACCAAATTACTTTGTTATTTGTTAAAACAACTGATGGTTGGAAGATGGTTCACGAACATCATTCTCCATTGAACGGATAAATATATTCTAGAGAGTAACACATTGAATAATTTATTCTAACGAGAATCAATTAATATTCAAATTATGAAAACAAGAATAAAATTATCAAGTATTATTTTATTAGTATTTATAGTTACTAGTTGTAAAGCACAAGTAGATCTAGTTAACGATGAATTTCCTGAAGCCAAACAAGAGGTAATGGAAACTTTTGGAGCTATTGCCCAGAGCATTAAAGATGGTGATTTAGATAAACTCATTTCATTTCATGCTTACGGACCAAAATTTACCGAATTTAAAAATGGTGAACCACGTAATGATGGTGTTGTAAATGAAGCACATGAGCGTAATGTATTTGGATCCGTATCTGAAGTTGTTAAGTTCGATGCCAAAGATTTACAAATCGCCGTATATGGAGATGTAGCCAACCTTACTTTTCACTCAGACTTTCATTTAAAATTCGGAGAAGATCTCGTAATAGTTAATGACCAAATAACATTGCTTTTTGTTAAAACAAAGGACGGTTGGAAAATGGTTCATGAACATCATTCCCCATTAAAAAAAGAAGAAAACTAAAAACAACTAGAAAAACGTTTCTAAGTAATAGCGACTTGAGTTTTCATTCTTATCGCTATTACTTTTTTGTTTTGTAATTTCTTTACAGAATAAAAGTTGCTAATACTCAAATACTAACGCGACAACAAAACCTATAAAATTTCTCACAAAAAAACCATTGCCCATTAACAAAGGTTTACTACTTTAGTTCTATGACTGAGGAAGCTATAGAAATAGAAAATAAAGCCATTGCAAAAGCCTACAAAGAGTTACTTAAGGTAAGTTATCAGACATTGACTAAAGAAGACAAAAAGTTGATTCGTCATGCCTTTGAGGTTTCTTTAGATGCTCATAAAGACCAGCGAAGAAAGTCTGGTGAGGCTTATATTTTTCATCCTATTGCTGTTGCCAAAATTGTAGCTCAAGAAATTGGACTAGATGCAACTTCTATTGCTGCGGCTTTGCTTCACGATGTGGTTGAAGACAATCCTAATTATACCATTGCAGATATGGAGCAATTATTTGGAGAAACAGTTGCCAGAATTGTAGATGGTCTTACCAAAATCTCATCTTTAAAGAAAGATATGGATGTGTCTCTTCAGGCTGAGAATTTTCGTAAAATGTTACTTACGCTTAATGATGACGTACGTGTAATTATCATAAAAATTGCAGATCGTTTGCATAATATGCAAACCATGGAATCTATGCAAGCTGATAAACAAGTTAAAATTGCATCAGAAACTTTATATATTTATGCACCTCTCGCACACAGAATTGGACTCTACAACATAAAAACAGAACTCGAAGATTTAGGACTTAAATACACAGAACCTGAAGTCTATAATGACATTTTGGGGAAAATACAAGAAACCAAAGAAGACCAAGATGCTTATATCAAATCATTTTCGCAAGTGATTGAGAAGACATTAGATAAAGAAGGACTAAACTACGAGATTAAAGGGCGGCCAAAATCTATTTTCAGTATAAGACGGAAAATGGTAAAACAAGGAGTGTCTTTTGATGAAGTCTACGATAAGTTCGCTGTTCGTATTATATATAAATCTGATTTAGCAAATGAAAAATTTCTAGCTTGGAAAATATATTCTATCGTTACAGATCACTTTACTCCCAACCCTATTAGACTTAGAGATTGGATTTCTTCACCAAAATCAACAGGGTATGAAGCACTTCATATTACAGTTGTAGGACCAAAAAGCCGCTGGGTAGAAGTTCAGATTCGAAGTGATCGTATGAACGAAATTGCAGAAAAAGGGTATGCTGCTCATTACAAATACAAAAATAATGATGACCAAGAAGATAATCTAGACCTTTGGATTAACCGACTACAAGAAGCTTTAGAAAATAATGAAGCTGATGCTGTAGATTTTGTAGAACAGTTTAAACTAAACTTATATTCTAAAGAGATTTTTGTGTTTTCACCTAAAGGTGATTTAAAATCCTTACCAAAAGGTGCTACTCCACTCGATTTTGCTTTTAGTATTCATACCCAAGTTGGTATGAAAACTCGAGGAGCAAAAGTTAATGGAAAATTAGTACCGCTAAGTCATGAGTTAGAAAGTGGAGATCGCATAGAGATTATGACTTCTGAGAATGCTAAACCAAATGCCAACTGGTTAGATTATGCTACAACTGCCAGAGCACGTAGTAAAATTAAATCTGCATTAAATGCAGATACCAAAGAAATAGCCGAAGAAGGCAAAGAAATTTTAAGACGTAAATTAAAACAGCTTAAGATTACATTAAATGAAAAGTCCGTCAATGAATTAGTGGGCTATTTTAAGTTAAACACCTCTTTAGATTTATTTTATCGTATAGGCATTGGTACAATAGACAACACAAAACTTAAAGCTTTTGCAGCATCTCGTAGTAACGCTTTTGTTAGCTATATTAAAAATAAAATTTATAAACCAGAAGCACCAAAAGATATTCATAAAGAAGAGATTACTTCTAAATACGATATGCTAGTTTTTGGCAAGGAAGAGGAAAAACTCAATTATACTTTAGCTAATTGTTGTAATCCAATCCCTGGAGATAAAGTATTTGGTTTTGTTACTATTAATGATGGTATTAAAGTGCATAAAAAGAATTGTCCAAATGCACTGAGTTTACAATCTCATTATGCTTACCGAATTATGCAAGCTAAATGGATAGATTCTTCTCAACAAGTTTACACATCTCAAATTACATTATCTGGTATAGACAACTTAGGTTTAGTAAATGATATCACTAAACTTATTTCTGAAAACATGCACGTTAACATGAAGAGTATCAGTTTTTCTAGTGAAGATGGTGTGTTTTCTGGTAAAATTAATGTAGAAGTAAAAAACCTAACAATGTTAAAAAAACTTATTGATAACTTGAAAAAAATTAATGGTATTGATAAAGTTACCAGAGTATAAAATTGTGTAAATTTGCACCTTAATTATGAATGCAACTACAGAAGAAAGTAACCAAGAAATTGTAAAGCGTGTATTTACGCAGTTTCTAGAGGATAAAGGTCATAGAAAGACACCTGAGCGTTACGCTATACTTCAAGAAATATACAATAGCGAGGATCATTTTGATATCGAATCTTTGTATATAAAAATGAAGAATAAGAATTATCGTGTTAGTAGAGCAACACTTTATAATACAATAGAATTACTTTTAGAATGTGCTTTAGTACGTAAGCATCAGTTTGGTCAAAGCCAGGCGCATTACGAAAAATCTTATTTCGATAAAAATCACGATCATGTCATTCTAACAGATACAGGAGAAGTAATCGAATTCTGCGATCCTCGCATTCAATCTATTAAAAAGACTATCGAAGAAGTTTTTGATATACAAATAACTAATCATTCACTATATTTTTACGGACATCGTAAAAAGAAGGACTAACTAATTTTTAAAATGGCAGTAGATTTACTACTTGGATTACAATGGGGAGATGAAGGAAAAGGAAAAATTGTCGATGTATTTACCTCTAACTACGATATTATTGCACGTTTTCAAGGCGGCCCAAATGCAGGACACACTTTAGTGTTTAACGGCAGAAAACATGTGTTACATACGATTCCGTCAGGTATTTTTCATGAAAACAAAGTAAACCTAGTTGGTAATGGTGTGGTTATAGATCCAGTTATTTTTAAAAAAGAACTCGATAAATTAGAAGAGCAAAATGTCGATTATAAAAAATCCCTTTGCATTTCGCGTAAAGCTCATATCATTTTACCTACGCATCGCTTATTGGATGCTGCGAGTGAAGCTTCAAAAGGAAAAGCAAAAATAGGTTCTACTTTAAAAGGTATTGGCCCAACATATATGGACAAAACTGGTAGAAATGGAATTAGAATCGGTGATATTGAATTAGCCGATTGGAAAGATAAGTATAGAGCTTTAGCAAATAAGCACGAAGCTATGATTGCGTTCTACAATGTAGATATTCAATACGATTTAAAAGAGCTAGAGGCTGAGTTTTTTAGTGCTATTAAGACATTAAAAAGCTTAAAATTTATAGATTCTGAAGAATATATACATCAAGCACAAACTACAGGTAAATCAATTTTAGCAGAAGGAGCTCAAGGATCGTTATTAGACATAGATTTCGGAACCTATCCTTTTGTAACGTCTTCTAACACAACTGCCGCAGGTGCATGTACAGGATTAGGAGTTGCACCAAACCAAATAGGTGAAGTCTTCGGAATTTTTAAAGCCTACACAACACGTGTTGGCTCAGGCCCATTTCCAACAGAATTATTTGATGAGGATGGAGAAACTATGGGACGAGTTGGTAACGAATTTGGTGCAACAACAGGTCGTTCTAGACGCTGTGGCTGGTTAGACCTAGTCGCTTTACGCTATGCTTGTCAAGTCAATGGTGTAACCCAATTAATTATGATGAAAGGTGATGTGCTTTCAGGGTTTAAAACCCTAAAAGTTTGTACCGCTTACCAGTACAAAGGTGAAGAAATTACACATTTACCATATAATATTGAAGCAGAAAACGTCACTCCAATTTACACAGAAGTAAAAGGTTGGGCAGCGGATTTAACAGGTATGACAGAAGCATCTCAATTACCAAAAAACTTAAACGCTTATGTGGAGTTTTTAGAAAATGAGCTTAATATTCCTATTACAATAGTTTCTGTAGGGCCAGATCGTAAGCAAACAATTATCCGAAAGACTATATAATTTCTAAAATCTGGATTCTGTTAAAAAAACTGTTAACCCATACTAAAGCTAACCTATAAGTGTTATTTTGTAAAAAACATATGGTTTTGAATCCTTTAAAAAATCTACTTTTTATTTTATGTCTTGCTTTTGTATCCTTTTGTTTTGCACAGAAAAAGCAAAAGATTACCATCAAGTATGCAGGTACTGGTTATACAGATTCAAAAATTGAAGATGGTGCCAAGGTATTTCTTAGAGACGAGTCTCAACAAGTACATTTTGTACACGAAGGTGTAAATATGTGGTGCGACAAGGCTATCTATTACGAAGATCAAGATTTTATCGAGGCCTTTAGTAATGTGTTAATGAAGCAAGGCGACTCCATTAACATGGTTGCTAAGTATGTAGAATATAGTGGTAAAACACAATTAGCCTACGCTAAAGGAGACGTGATTTTAACCGAACCACAATCTACACTAACCACAGACAAGCTTTACTTCGACAGAAATAGACAACAAGCTTACTATAATACTAAAGGTAAAGTTGTGAGAGATTCTTCGGGAACGATTACAAGTCAGGTTGGTCGTTACTATATGAATTCTCAAAAGTATCAATTTACTAAAGATGTGGTACTTGTAAACCCCGAATACACCTTAAACACAGAACGACTAGATTTCTTAACAGAAAATGGGCATGCCTATCTTTTTGGGCCTTCAACGATTGTTGGAGAAACAAGTAATGTATATTGCGAACGTGGATTTTACGACACTAATAATGACACAGGACATTTTCAACGTAATGCTAGAATAGATTATGACAACCGAACCGTAGAAGGTGATAGTTTATATTTTGACCGAAACCGAAGTTTTGCCTCTGCTACTAACAATATTACAGTTACTGACACCATAAACAAAAGTATTGTTAGAGGTCATTACGCAGAAGTTTGGAGAGAAAAAGATTCCTTGTTTATTACAAAACGTGCTATCGCAATAAGTGTTCAAGAAAAAGATTCTGTTTACTTACATGCAGATACATTAATGGTTACTGGTAAAGCAGATAATCGTATCACTCGTGCTTATTACAATGCCAGAATATATAAAAGTGATTTAGCCGGAAAATCAGATTCCATCAACGTAAACCATAAAACTGGGTTAATGCAAATGCTTAATCTCAGTCGCTTTAGTTCTACAGATGCTTTTGCCACTGCTCGAAAACCAGTTCTATGGAATATAGGCAACCAAATGACAGGAGATACCATTCATGTAATATCTAATGTTAAAACCGAAAAATTAGATTCATTAAAAGTCTTTAACAATGCGTTTATTGTGAGTAAAGACACCTTGAGTGACGATGGATTTAATCAAATAAAAGGACAAAGATTAATTGGTCTTTTTAAAGACAACGAACTCTATAATATTGACATTATTAAAAATGCAGAAGTCATTTATTATTCCAGAAATGCAGAAAACGAACTAGTAGGCATTAATAAATCTAAATCTGGGAGTCTTAATGTTCAAATAGAAGATCAGGCCATACAAGAAATAAGACTTATACAACAGATTGATGGTGAATTATATCCAGAATCTATGTTTCCGAAAAGCGGAAAACGACTTAGAGGTTTTGATTGGAGAGGAAAAGAGCGACCAATGTCTATTGAAGATTTATTTAAAGATGATCCGCCTTTAATACTACCAAAAATTAAAGGTCTAGAAGATTATGTGCCTCCTGAAGCATTTGTCGATGACAATGTTAATGAACGTGTAAAAAAAGCAGGTGAAGACACACCAAACAAACCCAACAAAGCAGCTCGTAACTTACCAAATAAAACTAAGACTTCGTCTTTAAAATCTAAGCTTAAGCAGGTAGAGAAACCAAAAGAAGAACTGAAAAAGAAAGGTCAATAATTGAAAGACGACTTTTTAAAATATCAAGCTCAGACCACACCACACCCTTTGGCTATGGAAGTTAATCATGCAAAAGGGTCTTATATTTTTGACACCAAAGGAAAGGTCTACCTAGATTTTGTAGCTGGTGTTTCTGCATGCAGCTTAGGACATTCGAACCCTAAAGTTGTAAATGCTGTAAAAAAACAATTAGAGCAATATCTTCATGTGATGGTTTACGGAGAGTACATCCAAAAACCAGCTGTTGAATTATCTAAATTATTAGCTAAATACTTGCCAGAATCTTTAGAATCTACCTACCTAGTTAACTCTGGTACCGAAGCCATTGAAGGCAGCATTAAATTAGCAAGGCGCTTTACTGAACGGTCAGAAATTATTGCAGCAAGGAATGCCTATCATGGTAATACTATGGGCTCTTTAAGTTTAATGGATTATGAAGAGCGTAAAAAACCGTTTTTACCTTTAATACCAAACATAAAACATATTAATTTTAATGTTGAAGCTGATTTAACTCAAATCACAGAAAAAACAGCCGCAGTTGTTTTAGAAACTATTCAAGGTGGAGCAGGATTCATAGAACCTATCAATAATTATCTACAAAAAGTACAAGAACGCTGTAATAATGTTGGAGCCGTATTTATATTAGACGAAATCCAATCGGGTATTGGAAGAACAGGAACATTATTTGGATTTGAAAATTATAACTGTCAACCAGATATAGTCATAACTGGTAAAGGTTTAGGTGGTGGGTTGCCAATTGGAGCATTTACAGCATCCAAAGAAATGATGGCTTGTTTGAGTGATAACCCAAAACTTGGCCATATTACAACCTTTGGAGGAAACCCTGTTATTGCAGCTGCAGCTTTAGCAACATTAAAAGAAGTAACCGAATCTAATTTAATGGTTGAAGCATTAGAAAAAGAACAGTTAATTAGACAACATCTACAGCATAAACATATTAAAGAAATAAGAGGTAGAGGTTTAATGTTAGCTATTATTACTGAAAATAAAGACATCGCAAATACCATTATTATGCGTTGTCAAGACCAAGGCTTAATTCTTTTTTGGTTACTTTTTGAACCTAAAGCCATTAGGATTACGCCTCCTTTAACGATTTCAAATGACGAAATTATTGAAGGTTGTAGAATAATAACTTCAGTTTTAGATTCAATATAGCCTCAATTTAATCCATTCAAACCACTAATTATCAAGCCTTAATTGATTTTTTGTAAAGTAAACGTTTAATGTTAACTATTTTGTTAAAAACATTAAATTAAAAATCGACCAAGAGCGAATGATAAGAGTAAATTTATTCTAGTGAATCATTAAACCGCTTATGAATTACAGTCACGACGACGAAAACTTCTCTCTTACTCGATTCGAATCCATGCTAAAGACAAATGATATTTTGTTTTTTGATTCAAGTGAATTCGAAAATATCATTCACCACTACCTCGAAAACGGTAAAATTGCTTTAGCAAAAAGAGCTATTAAGTTAGGCTTAGAACAGCATCCAACATCAATTAATCTTAGACTATTTCAGGTTGAAATATTAGTGATTGAAAATAAATTCCTTGAGGCCAATGCTATTTTAGAGATGCTTCATGATTTAGAACCAACAAATGAGGAAGTTTTTATTCAAAAGGCAAATGTATTGTCAAAACAAGATGAACACGGAAAAGCAATCGACACCCTTCTTATGGCCATAAGCATGTCTAACACTCCAAATGATGATGCAGATTTATATGCTCTAATTGCTATGGAATACTTATTCTTAGATCAATTTGATAATGCCATCATTTATTTTAAAAAATGCTTAGAAACAGACACAACAGATTACTCTGCGCTACATAACATTGTGTATTGCTTTGACTTTTTAAATAAAAACGAAGAAGCTATACAGTACCTTAATGAATTTTTGGAAACCAATCCATATTGCGAAGTCGCCTGGCATCAATTAGGAAAGCAATATTTTACGATAAAAGAATATGGAAAGGCTAATGCAGCTTTCGATTTTGCTATTATTTCCGATGACACTTTTGTTGGTGCTTATATCGAAAAAGGCAAAGTTTTAGAAAAATTAAAACATTACGAGGAAGCCATTGAAAATTACAAAATCACTTTAGCATTAGAAGATCCAACATCGTTCGCCTTATTACGAATTGGTCATTGTTATGATAAATTAAACCAAGAAGATTTAGCAATTCAATTTTTAAAAAAAACTGTAGATGAAGATCCCTTGCTAGACAAAGGCTGGATAGCTATTACCAGGTTTTACATGAAGCACTTAAACTATCAAAAAGCTTTATATTATATTAAAAAAGCAGTAAATATTGATGGAGACAATTCTTTATACTGGAAATTATATGCCATTATAAACAAGCGTTTAAATTTCCTCGAAGAAGCAGAACGTGGCTATAAACGTACTATAGAATTAGGAAATTACGAATTGGAAACCTGGATAGACAGAAGTGATATTTTAATTGCTTTAGGCGAATATGAAGCCTCTATTTTCAATTTAATTCAGGCTGCAGAATTCTATCCAGAAAATGCAGAAATAGAATATCGTCTTGGTGGTTTACATTTTACATTACATCAAACAGAAGAAGGCTGTTTTCATCTAAAAAATGCGGCTCGCCTTAATATTGATTATAATTTTATCATTTCAGAATTGTTTCCAAATCTAAAAGATAAGCCAATGGTAATAGCCATAATTTCGGATTCTAAAAAGGCTTCCAACTAAAAAAATCCATACCTTAGCACTTCTTATTTTTTAGTAGAATGCACAGACAATTTTTAGATTACTTAGTTATAATTCTTAAAGGTATTGCTATGGGTGCAGCAGATGTAGTCCCTGGTGTTTCTGGTGGGACTATTGCCTTTATATCTGGCATTTACGAAGAGCTTATTGAGAGTATAGATAACGTAAGTTTTGGAGTTTTTAAGGTATGTAAACAAGACGGTTTTAAAGCCGCTTGGAATTCTATAAATGGCAGTTTTTTATTAGCACTTTTTTCTGGTATTGTTATCAGTATTCTATCCTTAGCTAAATTAATAAAATGGTTATTGCACAATGAACCCATATTATTATGGTCGTTCTTTTTCGGATTGGTATTAGCAAGCATTTTATATATCGCAAAACAAATAAAAGGTTGGTCTGCAAAGATTATTATTGCAATTATAGCAACATCAATTTTATCTTATTATATAACTTTAGCAGAGCCTTTTGCTTCACCAGATAGTCCATTTTACCTTCTATTTTGTGGATTCATTGCTATTATAGCTATGATTTTACCAGGTGTTTCTGGTGCATTTATATTATTAATTCTTGGTGCTTATCAAACTGCTATTGACACTATAAATAATCTTATAGAGGGATTGACTACAGGGAACATGACTCTTTTTAAAGATGCATTTCTAAAATTTGTTTTACTAGCTATTGGTGCTCTTATTGGATTAAAAGTATTTTCAAAAGCTTTGAACTGGATGTTTAAACATCAGAAAAATTTAACCCTTGCTATATTAACAGGATTCATGATTGGGTCTTTAAACAAAATCTGGCCTTGGAAAGAAGTGTTAAAGACAAGAATCAATTCTAAAGGTGAAGAAGTTACGTTACTAGACAAAAGTATTTTACCAACATCTTACGATGGGGATAACCAAATGTTAATGGTGCTTGTTTTCATTGTAATTGGTTTTGCCGCAATCCTCATTCTAGAAAGCTTAGGTAAACAAAAAAATAAAGCCTAATGCAAAGTACAAGAGCACTTAAAGATCGTGTGTTTTTGATCATTAAGGGATTGGCTATGGGAGCTGCTAATAAAGTTCCTGGTGTCTCTGGTGGTGTTGTTGCCTTTGTTGCTGGCTTTTACCAAGAATTTATTTATTCTTTGCAACGGATTAACAAAACCGCTTTTAAACTTTTGTTTAATGGTCGTTTTAGAAGTTTCTATCGCTATATCAATGGCAAATTTCTCAGCTTATTATTCTTAGGAATGATTATCAGCTATTTTAGTGTTTCTAAGGTTTTAGATTATCTCATTGTAAACTACGAGCTTTATGTTTGGAGCACATTCTTCGGAATGATATTTGGGTCTATCTATTACATCAGTAAAGACTTTAGTGCTTGGAATAGAAAAACAATTACAGCTATAGTTCTTGGTGCAATCGCAGGATTAAGTATCAGCTTTCTAGATCCTGCAACTGAAAATGACAATCTTATTTTTGTGTTTTTCTGTGGAATTATAAGCGTTTCTGGCATGACCTTACCTGGCTTTTCAGGTTCATTTATTCTTATCATACTTGGCAACTATGTGTTATTACTTGTAGATTCTGTAAATGCACTTTACGATACCATGTTTGATATTTTTAGTGGTAATTTCGAATTTATTCATAACGAAGCCAGAATACGAATGCTAAAAGTTTTAGCCATGTTTACATTGGGTTCATTTGTAGGTTTAGTGACATTTTCTCATATCCTAAATTATATCTTGAAGCATTATAAAAACATCACACTTGCAACCATTATGGGTTTTATAATAGGTTCACTTGGAGTCGTTTGGCCATGGAAAAAAACAATCTATAAAACAAACTTTGAAGGCACATTGGTTTTAGATTCAACTGGGAAACAGATCATTGCAAACTACCAACGTTATTTACCAGAATTCAGCACCCAAACTTATATTGCAATTGCTTATATTGCTCTAGGAATCCTCATAGTTTTAGGATTAGAATGGTATGGAAAACGCACAAGGCAACAAAAAACTTAAATTTGGACTCGTAGGACGAGATATCTCCTACTCCTTTTCTAGAGGTTATTTTGCTGCTAAATTTAAAGCAGAAAATTTAGCACACTCCTACGTAAACTTCGATATACAATCTATAAACGAGCTTTATGATATCATTAAAAATACACCAAATTTAAAAGGGCTTAATGTTACCATTCCTTATAAAGAGGACGTTATCTCTATTCTTGATGGTTTAAATAAACGTGCGCTTAAAATTGGAGCTGTAAATACCATAAGAATTACGCATCATCAAAAATTAATAGGTTATAACACAGATTACTACGGTTTTAAAAATTCGCTCAAACCACATCTAAAAAAGCACCATAAAACGGCTTTAATTTTAGGTACAGGAGGTGCCTCTAAAGCTATCGCTTACGCACTTAATAAGTTAAAAATTAATTATGACTATGTCTCACGTTCAGAGAAAGACGGTGTTAAATTCTTGTATTCCGATTTAACAGATGAAATTATTTCGGCGTATTCAATAATTATTAATTGCACTCCAATTGGCACATTTCCAAATGTAAATGAATGTCCAAATATCCCATACGATGCTATTACCAAAAAGCACATTCTCTATGATCTTATTTATAATCCTGAACAAACTAAATTTCTAAGTTGTGGTGATATGAAAGGCGCTACTACAATAAATGGTATAGAAATGCTAAGATTACAAGCAGAAAAGTCTTGGGAAATATGGAATAAGTCTTAAAACTCATATAAAAACATAAGTGATAACAGCATTTCCATTTATATTTCGGCATTTGTTACTATCTTTAACGTCCTTATAAAAATAATTGATACATGTCAGAGAATGATAACCAGCTAAAAGCAGACGGAAAAAACGAAGTAGAATCTCAAGAAACTACTCCTACACAAGATGCAACATTGAAAGTTGAGATTGAAACTAAAGTTAACGTTGAAACTGAAGCTAAAAAGGAAACTATTAAAACTGATAGTGAAATTGAAAAAATTGAAGTTAAAACCGAACCTAAAACGAATGTAGTTGAAGCAGAAACTGAAATAGCTTTGGAAGAAACTGCTGAAGTAGAAGTTGAGACAGACGAAAGTAAAAAAACAGAAGAAGACGAAACTAAGACTAAAACAGCTGCTGAAGATCATGTTGATGAGATTGAAGCATCAAATGCAGAAGATGCCGAGGATGAATCAAATGCAGAGCGTCATGAATTAGAAGACAAAGACTACCACGTCATGTCTATAGATCGGCTGGTTACTGAATTTAATACGCTATTGAAACATCATAAAATTCAGACAATTTCTAAGCATGTAAATGAGATTAAAGGTGAATTCAATTCAAAATTTAGTGCACTACTAGATGAGAAAAAGGAAGAATTTGTTAATGATGGTGGTAACGAAATAGATTTTTACTATACCAACGATACTAAAAAATTATTCAATACGCTATATAAAGAATACAAACAATCTATAAATGCGTATTACAAGGAGCGTGAGCAAAACCTCAAGCAAAACCTTGAAAGCAGATTGGAAATTATTGAAAATATTAAAGGCTTGCTTAATGTTGAAGAGAACATGGGCACTACCTATAAAACCTTTAAAGAACTACAAGAAAAATGGCGTAATGCTGGTCCGATTCCGAGAGACAAATACAATAATGCTTGGAATACTTATCACCATCATGTAGAACGTTTTTACGACTTCTTGCATCTCAATAATGATTTACGAGATATGGACTTTAAGCACAACTATGAGCAGAAATTAAAAATCATAGAGCGTGCTGAAGAATTAGCAAAAGACGAAAATACCAATCGTTCGTTTAGAGAACTACAAGTATTACACAAACTTTGGAAAGAAGAACTCGGCCCTGTTGGTAAAGAACATAGAGAGCAAATATGGGAACGCTTTAGTAAATCGACTAAGACCATACATGATAAGCGCCAAGCTTATTATGCAGATATGGACAAGGCTCACGAAAAAAATCTTGAGCGAAAAGAAGAGATAATAGCACAAATAAATGCCGTTAATGAAGACGCTACAAATACTCATAGTGCTTGGCAGAAAAAGATAAAGACGATTGAAAAATTGCGTCAAGATTTTTTTAATGCTGGCAAAGTGCCTTTAAAAGTTAACGAAGCAACTTGGGCTAAATTTAAAGATGCGGTTAGAACCTTCAATCGAGGTAAAAATCATTTTTACAAAGATTTAAAGAAAGACCAATACGAAAATCTTAAAAAGAAAAAGGATTTAATAAAGGTTGCCGAAGACAATAAAGACAATGACGACTTTGCGACTGTAACACCATTGATGAAGAAAATTCAGAATGAATGGAAAAAAATTGGACATGTGCCAAGACGCGATAGCGATAAAATCTGGAAGCAATTTAAAGGTGCTTGTAATCATTATTTTGATAAAATGCATGCCGAGCGTAAAGCTAAAGACCAGCACTTATATGATGCCTTTGATAAGAAGGTGAAGCTCTTAGAAGGTTTAAAAAAATTAGAATTAACAGAAGATCCAAAAGCTGATATAAAAACACTTCAGGCTAAAATTTCTGATTGGAAAGAAATAGGTTATGTACCACAAAACAAGCGTTACATCGATGGCAAATTCTACAAAGCCATTGATGATGTGTTTGATAAGCTAAAAATGGATAAATCGAAACTAGAGATGGTAAAGTTTGAAAGCAAGCTTGAAAATTTAGCCAATCCAGAGGATACAAGACTACTAGATAACGAGCAAAACTTTATCCGTAAAAAAATTGATGAGGTAAAATCTGAAATTAATCAATTAGAGAATAACCTTCAGTTTTTCTCTAATGTAAAATCGGATAATCCACTAGTTAAAGATGTTCATAAAAACATAGAAAGCCACAAAAAACAATTGGACACCTGGAAAGCTAAGCTGTCTAAGGTTCGTGGGATGTATACTTAATTATATTATTCTAGAATGAGACTCTCGATAACAACATAATTAAACTAGAAACTACACAAAATCAAAACCCATCTGCTATCTACAGATGGGTTTTGCCCTAACTAAACTAAACTAAATTAACCTTAATTACAACCGCTTATAATAATAATTAAGATCTCCTACTAAGATTATAAAAACGTTTTTTGTTTCTATATATATTATTTACGTAGGGAAATTGAGTTTGGATTTTTGAAAACTAAAATTTTAGAAAATTTTAAGATTTAACTATTATAATGATTTGTCAGTCATTCTCCAACAGAATCTAAAAACAGATAATTGTAAATCAAATAAAACATTTATTTCTATACCGTTGTTGGTGTTTACTCTAACCAAAATTAAGATATTGAAAATTTAATAACTCAACAAACTTAATGAGTTGTTATTCTGAATTCGTTTCAGAAGCTATAAAAGCTAGAAAGAGATTCCTGCCTTCTCAGTAATGTGATTAAAGCGACTTGGCTTCTTCCCAAAACACATCCATCTCTGAAAGGGACATATCTTTCAGGGATTTGTTTAAACCTTTAGCTTTACTTTCGAGATACTGAAAGCGTTTTATAAACTTTTTATTTGTACGCTCTAATGCATTTTCAGGATTTACTTTAAGGAAACGAGCGTAGTTTATCATAGAAAATAAAACATCACCAAATTCACTTTCAATAGCATTTGTATCTCCTTTTGCTATTTCAACTTTAAGTTCAGCCAGCTCTTCCTCAACTTTTTCGAATACTTGTTCTGGTTGCTCCCAATCAAAACCAACACCAGAAACTTTATCTTGTATGCGATTGGCTTTTACCATTGCTGGCAGGCTTTTTGGCACACCTTCAAGAACACTATTTTTACCTTCTTTCAGTTTTAGCTGTTCCCAATTACGCTTTACCTCTTCTTCATCTTTAACAATAACATCTCCATAGATATGTGGATGACGATCAACTAATTTATTACAAATACTATTACAAACATCTGTAATATCAAAATCGTTGGTTTCGCTACCAATTTTAGCGTAGAATACAATGTGAAGTAATACATCTCCCAATTCTTTTTTAACCTCGTCTAAATCATTATCTAAGATAGCATCACCAAGTTCGTAAACTTCCTCAATGGTTAAATGACGTAAAGATTCTAAGGTTTGCTTTTTATCCCACGGACATTGCTCTCGCAACTCATCCATAATAATTAACAAACGTTCAAAGGCTTTTAATTGAGCTGTTTTATCAGACATAGATTCAATATCATTTATGGTTTAAATTACCACAATTTAGAAAAGAAACAGTTATAACTTTTAAAGTAATTGGTCAGTTCGAGTGAATCTTGGGGTTGATTATGAGTAAAATTTGCATCTAGAATTGAAATTTTCAAATTTATACTGTTCTCGATACGATTCTTCGTATCTCAAAATCACTCAAACTGACGTTAGAATACTTTTAAAAAAAATTATTCTTCCTCGTCAGAAGTATCTGTATTATCATCTTCAGCTTCAAGTGTATCTAAAAGATTGTTCTTTTGAAGTAAGTTATACCACTGCACAACTTTTTTGATATCTGAAGGATACACACGATCTTCATCATAATCTGGCAATACTTCGAAGAAAAATTCTTCCAAAGTATCCTTTCCATCCTTGTGACTAATCAATGTTGGCTGTCCATTTTCTTTATCCTTTACTTTTTTAAGTACTTTTCTTAAAGGCACTTCTTCTGTTAAAGTATAAATGGCGATTTCGCTTAAAATGCTAATGTTGCTATGTGCACCAACAGTAATACGTTTTTTATCAATTAAAGATTCTACAACAGCACCTGTTCTTGTCTGTGTTACAATTTGGAATAATCCAGGTTTACCGGAAATGGACAAAATTTTATCTAAACTCATATTATATTTTAGTTTTCAAAATTTCAATACAGCAATCTTATTTTTGTTAGGCTGAGTAAAGTCGAAGCCATAACTTTAATTGAAATTACATTTAGACTGCATTCTATGTAATAGTCTTATTTTTTTAAAATTCTGAAGTTCATATTGTTCTAACGTTTTTTGCTCATTGCAGGAAAACGCATTTTATAATCTATTTTAATCTTACCTTTTGAAATATTAATGAGCTTACCTTTTATTAAACGCTTTTTAAATGATGATAGTTTATCAGTAAATAAAATGCCTTCAATATGGTCATATTCATGTTGAATGACTCTTGCTATTAGTCCGTCGTATTCTTCTACATGCGTTTCAAAATTTTCATCTTGATACTGAATTTTAATCTTTGGTTGTCTAAAAACGTCTTCCCTTACATCTGGAATACTTAAACAACCTTCGTTAAAAGCCCATTCATCTCCTTCTTCTTCTAAAATCTGAGCATTAATGAACGTCTTTTTGAAACCCTTCATTTGCTCTTTTTCTTTTTCAGAAAGCTCTTCATCTTCTGCAAATGGCTCTGTATCCACTAAGAACAAACGAATTGGCAACCCTATCTGTGGTGCCGCCAAACCAACACCAAACGCACCATACATAGTTTCGTACATGTTTTCTATAAGCGCATTTAGTTTAGGGAAATCTTTATCAATTTCCTTAGCCTTTTTCTTTAAAACAACATCGCCATAAGCAACGATTGGTAAAATCATAATTCGTTTATTTTCGGATGCAAAAATACAATTCTTATTTAAAAATTAGAAGTCAAATAGCTTTGTAAAATAAGTGTAGCACTAATTTCATCAATTAAAGCTTTATTCTGACGTTGTTTTTTCTTTAAACCGCTATCAATCATAGTTTGAAATGCCATTTTTGAAGTAAAGCGTTCGTCAACACGTACAACAGGAATATTAGGAATTATTTTAGCCAACTGTACTAAAAATTTCTGAATATAGACCTCACTTTCAGAAGCTGTGTTATCCATTTGCTTTGGTAAGCCAACTACAAATTTTTCAACTTTTTCAGAATCAATATAATTCTTCAAAAACACAAGGAGTTCTTTGGTATCAACTGTTGTAAGACCAGATGCTATAATTTGCATTTCGTCAGTCACAGCTAATCCTGTTCGTTTTGTTCCGTAGTCTATGGCTAAAATTCGTCCCATGATTTGCAAAGATAATGCAATACCAATTCTAATCTAAATTAAGATTAATAAAAAACGTCTCTTAATAAAAAGAAGCGTTTTTAAATTAATTAAGTTATAATTTTGCTATCCTCTATAAATAAATCATGTTAACTACTTTTAAGACACAACACTATTCTATTAGCTACAAATTTCTTACAGATTTTTCTAAAAAAACTCCTCAATCTTAAAGGGAGAGTAGTTTTCGAAATTAGCTATTATTTAAATTCTTAGACATACTTATTAGAAATAAATTATCGTCATATAATTACTTATAAGATACTACTCTATTTAATAGGTCACAATTTTTTTAAAATATTTTTTGATGGCCAGTTATGAGCTTATCTTTACGGTTAAATATTTACCTTTTAATATGACACATTTACAATCTATTATAGAGAATGCCTGGAACGATCGTTCGCAACTAAAAAATGAAGAAACTATTAATGCTATTCGTAGTGTTATTGATCTTATTGATTCTGGTAGCTTACGAGTTGCAGAACCTATTGAAGATGGTTGGCAAGTAAACGAATGGGTTAAAAAGGCTGTGGTTTTGTATTTCCCTATTCAGAAAATGGAAACTTTTGAAGTTGGCATTTTCGAATATCACGATAAAATTCCACTAAAACGAGGTTATGCAGAAAAAGGAATTAGAGTTGTTCCTCATGCTGTAGCTCGACATGGAGCATATATTTCTTCTGGTACAATTTTAATGCCTAGCTATGTAAATATTGGAGCGTATATAGGTGAAGGTACAATGGTAGATACATGGGCTACGGTTGGAAGCTGTGCACAAATTGGTAAGAATGTGCATCTTTCTGGTGGTGTTGGTATTGGTGGTGTTTTAGAACCTTTACAAGCGGCACCTGTAATTATTGAAGATGGTGCGTTTATAGGTAGTCGTTGTATAGTTGTTGAAGGTGTCCGAGTTGAAAAAGAAGCAGTTTTAGGCGCAAATGTTGTTTTAACAATGAGTACAAAAATAATTGATGTTACTGGCGACGAACCTATTGAGACTAAAGGTGTTGTACCAGCGCGTTCTGTTGTAATTCCAGGAAGTTATACGAAAAAGTTTAAGGCAGGTGAATTTCAGGTTCCTTGCGCTTTAATAATAGGAAAACGTAAAGAAAGTACAAATAAGAAAACCTCTTTAAATGATGCTTTACGTGAATATGATGTGGCTGTTTAATTTTTTAATGTAGATTATGAATAATGAGCCAAAATTAGATTTGAAACATTTTTTAAGTCATACACACATGTATGTTTATCCTCTAAATTTTGACAATGTTGCAAATTATTTAAATGGTTATGAACATGGAATTAATAATAAGGACATTACTTCTAATCTAAAACAATTCGTAATTAAAAATCATAGTGTTAATTCTAGTAGTGATGGATGGATTGGTCAAATGAAGAGACTTTCTAATAGATTAAATCAAACACCTTTAGAAACATTCAAAGAAGTTGTTTCGAATTTGATTGAAAAAACAAATACTTAAACTTTGAAAATCTTAATCATCCAACAAAAAATGATAGGTGATGTTTTAGCAACAAGCATTTTGTTTGAAGCTATAAAACACAAATATCCTAATGCCCAATTGCATTATGTCCTTAACTCGCATACATATCCTGTTGTTGAAGGAAATCCTTTTATAGATCAATTTCACTTTTTTACACCAGAGCACGAAAAGAGTAAGCGAAAATTATTTCAGTTTGCTAAGCAGCTAATAAGTGAAAATTATGATGTTGTTATTGATGTGTATTCTAAATTTTCTAGTAATATCATAAGTTACTATTCTAATGCAAAGACAAAGATTTCTAAATACAAACACTATACTGCATTTATCTATTCTCATACATATAGAGACGCTAAAGTGACAAAAACAAATGCTGGCTTAGCAATTGAAAATAGATTGCAACTTTTACAGCCTTTAGAAATAGATAGCTCCAATATCATAAATCCAAAAATATATCTAACCACAGCCGAAAAAACTAATGCAAAACAGTTTTTAGAATCAAACGGAATTAATTTAAAAATCCCTCTTTTTATGATTGGTGTTTTGGGCAGTGGCATCAATAAAACCTATCCTTTTGAGTACATGGCAAAAGTGATTGACAACATTGTTTCTAAGCAACCCAAAAGTCAGGTATTATTCAATTATATTCCTAATCAAGAAGCAGATGCCAGAGCCATTTTAGAGCTATGTACACCTGAAACTAAAAAGCACATTTTCTTTACAGTCTTTGGAAAAAGTCTCCGAGATTTTTTAGCCATAACATCACATTGTACAGCTTTAATTGGTAATGAAGGTGGCGCTACAAATATGGCAAAAGCATTACAGATACCAACCTTCACTATTTTCTCTCCTTGGATAAAAAAAGAAGCATGGAATATGTTTGATGATGACAACAAGCATGTTTCTGTTCATCTAAAAGATTTTAATCCAAATCTGTATGAAAGTTTATCAAAAAAGGAAATGAAACGCGATGCTCTAAAACTATATAAAGAATTTAAACCTGAATTTTTTATGTCTCAATTAAAAGGATATTTAAATCAGTTTTAAAGTTTCACAATCCCAAAAGGCGTTTTTGTAAGTTTATCATTTTTTGTAGTTGCTCTTATCTTTAGATTCCTCTCAATCATCTCAGGTTTTACGTAACCTCTTTCGTGATCGAGATGCAAGCAAATTGCACTATATCTTACTTGCTTCGCGTTTAAACCTGCATTAAACAAGCGCTCACCTAGTTCTCTATCTTCACCTCCATATTGCATGCGCTCATCATAACCATTAGCATCAATGATATCTGTTTTATATCCAGAAGCATTATGTCCATTCCAAGTTGCAGTAGTTGGAGTCAATGCATTTAAAAGTTTTTGTTTTAAGCCTTTAGCTGTAATCTTATTGTTTTTAAACGAGGATTTAAGCCCATGGGTTTTTAACCAATCTATATCAAAACAACGTTGTGTTTTAATATCATCTTCAGATATAAGCTTACTGATATCCATTGGTAATTTAAAATAACCACCAGATAAAAAATAACCAATTTCGCGCTTATTTATATGCACTTGCAAAAAATCGTTTCTTGCCATACAGTCTCCATCTGTATAAACCAAGTAATTACCTTTACTTGCAACTGTTGCCTTATTTAGGATGATCGTTTTTTGAAATCCGTTATCCTCATGCCAAATATGTTGAATAGGAAAATTTACTTTTTCTCTAATAGACGTAATCAATTCTGCAGTTTCATTATTAGAGCCATCATCAGCAATGACAACTTCAAAATTTTGATAGGTTTGCACATCAAAACTCCACAGCACTTTTTCTAACCATTTCGGATTATTGTAAGTACTTATGATTACGGAAGTGTCTATAGGTTGCATTGGTTCAAAAATAGTTATTTTTACCAAATATGTCCGTACAAATGATTAAGCTTTCTGCTGTTATTATTACATACAATGAGGAGCGCAACATTGAAAAATGCCTTCAATCTTTAGTAAATGTTGCAGACGAGATTGTGGTTGTAGATTCGTTCTCTTCGGATAAGACCAAATCTATTTGCTTACAATACAATGTAAAGTTCATCGAACAAAAATTCTTAGGTTATATAGAACAGAAGAATTTTGCATTAACCCAAGCCAGCTATGACCATGTGGTCTCTTTAGATGGTGATGAGTCTTTATCTGAAACACTTCAAAAATCAATAATAGAATTAAAGTCTAATTGGAAATTTGATGGCTATTACTGTAATCGTCTTAACAATTTTTGTGGCCAATGGATAAAACATTCTGATTGGTACCCAAATAAAAAACTTCGTGTTTTTAATAAAACCAAAGCTAATTGGGCAGGAATCAATCCACACGACCATATTGAATTAAATCATATCGCATCTAAAATTGGTCATTTAAAAGGTGATATTCTGCATAAAACGTATCAGAGTTTTTCAGAGTTTAACCAAAAGACGGAATATTTCTCAACTATTGCTGCCAAGGCCTATTTTGATAATGGTAAAAAAGCACCAATCTGGAAAGTTATTTTTAATTCAACTTGGGCATTTTTTAAAGCTTACTTTTTAAGATTAGGATTCTTAGATGGGTTTAATGGATTGGTAATTTGCGTTCAGACCGCAAATATTACGTTTTTGAAGTATTCGAAATTAAGAGAACTTTATAAAAAATAGTGAAAACTAACTTTTAGATTTCCAGAATTTTAGCTTATTCTTAATGCGACGTCGTCTCCAATAACGTCTTTGAAAATCCTGCGTATTATTCCACATTAAATTAAAAACAGTTTCATAAGATTCATTACTGCATTTAGCATACTCCTCGCTCATCACTTTAATTAAAGACTTATGCGTCGTCAGCTTTGCGAAATTTTTAATACGCGCTTCTAAATCCATAGGTTTAAATTCCATTCGGTTTAAATCTACCAAATAAAATTCATAATCGTCATCAACTTTTTTAATCAAAGTGTTTCCTGGAGAGTGATCTAAAAACTTCACTTGTTTTTGGTGTAGATTGTATGTAAACCTTGTGAATGCTCTTAAAATAGCTTCATGATTTGGATAATTAAAATCCTTAGTCAATTCTCTATAGGTTAAGTCGCACTCTAATTGCTCTGAAACATAATAGCTTTTATTGAATAAAAACAAAGACTTATACTCATAATATGCTATGGGTTGTGGAGTTCCAATATCTAAACTTTGAAGTTGTTTTGCGTATTCAAAAGAACGTTGCGCTTTACTTTTTCTTAAAAAACGATAAGCCAATTGATTAATAACATTAGGAACTCTAAAAGACTTAACATTTAGTGTTTTGTCTTCAAGC
>NZ_CAXBGB010000045.1:0-25636 GCF_963975125.1 uncultured Winogradskyella sp.
TCTAATTTTACATCGAACAATTTAAATAACGAGCAATGATTAAAAAAACAATTTTTGGACTACTAGCAATTGGTTTATTTGCAGTGTCCTGTAGTTCAGGCGACGATGTAACACGTCGAACAGCTAATTTAACTTTAAATTTACAAGGTATAGAGCCACTTGGTGAAGACTTTGTTTATGAAGGATGGATTATAGTAGATGGACAACCTGTTAGCACAGGAACGTTTGCTAATGTTATATTTCCCCAAACATTTCTGGTTGATATTGCACAATTAGATAGTGCTACACGATTTGTGCTATCTATTGAGCCAGCAGTAGATTCAGATCCTGGTCCAGCTGCAACGAAAGTATTGGTTGGTGATTTTAATGGGGCTTCAGCGACAGTAAATACTGGTATAGTTGGTGATTTTTCTAATGCTGCTGGATCATTCTTTTTAAGAACACCTACAGATGAAACAGGAACAAATAACGGTAATGACGAGAATGGAGTTTGGTTTGGTACACCCGGAATGCCACCAACACCTAATTTCGTTTTACCTACATTACCTACAGGTTGGGCTTATGAAGGTTGGGTTGTTGGAGATACTGGTCCATTAAGTACTGGTACTTTTACCGCTTTTAATACAGTTGATGGTGCTGCACCATTTAGTGGGTCTGCTGCTGGACCACCAGTACCAGGCGAAGACTTTTTTGAAAATGTGCCACCAGGAGAAACTTTCCCTTTAGATGTTAGAGGACGCACTGTTGTTATTTCTGTAGAGCCAGTTCCAGATAATTCTCTTGCGCCATTTGCTATGAAACCATTAGTTGGTACAGCTGGTAATGATACAGCACCTGCAACTCATGCACTTGGCCAAAACCTAGGTTCATTGCCTATGGGTACTGTAACAAGAAACTAATAATTTGAAAAAGAAAATAAATCTATAATACGATAGATTAAATTGAGCCTTTAAAAGGCTACCACTGGGTGGTCTTTTCTTGTTCAAGAGCATTTTTTGTGATATAAATACGCCAGCCAATAATGGCAAGCTGAAGCTTACTAGCTTTGCTAAGATCGAGTTGTCTTTTACTGTAAGATGGCAATATGGCTTTATTGAGTTTTGCTAAAGCCCTAAAGATAGTTTTCTTCATTTTGCTTTTTTTAACAATAGGGCTTTTTTGCCTAATGTCGCTTTGCAACAAAAATAGTAAAACTTATTCTAGAACTAAGTTTTACATTTTTTTGATTGGTTATTTTGTCGGTTATAAATTTAGAATATTGAGAATATTATATCAATAATCAGTTTTGCTAATGTCATCATAATTTCTTTGGTTTAGGGGTTAATATTTTACTTCGTTTTTTGATTGAGTTTTCAATATATATGCTTAGTGAATATTTCTCCAAATGATTTTACATAAATCGACGAATTTGCATTTAGATTCGTAACTAAAACAATAGTATTAATTATAATAATTTGTGACTTATCTATGATTAAGTAGTAAATTATAAGTAAAATTTAGTTTATGGTTTCATTATTATATGTTTCAAGGGGCTTTTTTGAAGTGTTTTTATAATCCAAGAGGCAATTTGTTCTAAAAAGCATAGATTTTAATGATTTCACCATTTTTTAGAATTAATTTTTTGAGAAATGCCATGCTGTATTTGAACTATTTTGAGTAAATAATTTTTAGTTAACATTGTGACAAAATATTAAGTTTATCTTTGTTAAAAAAAATAACATGAAAAGAATTCTTATCACCCTACTTGTATTTATTTCTGCATTCAGTTGGTCTCAAATTTTAGTTATTAATGAGCTAGATAGTGACAATCCGAGTATAGATACTCAAGAATTTGTAGAAATTAAATCGCAAACACCAAATTTTTCTACAGACGGTTATGTGCTTGTGTTTTTTAATGGTTCTACAAATGGTGGTGATTCTAGTTACCTAACGATAAACCTTACAGGATATACAACAGATAGCAATGGTTTGTTGCTCATTGGTAGTACTAATATATCTCCTTTTCCACAATTATTAATTTCAGAAAATCTAATACAGAATGGAGCTGACGCAGTTGCAATTTATCAAGCTTCACCAAACGATTTTCCAGAAGGTACTGTAGCAAATATCACTAATTTAATAGATGTGTTACTTTATGATACTAGTGATTCGGATGATTTAACATTGATAGATATTTTTGATGACGATCCAAACTTTGCTAGTATTCAACAAATTAATGAAGGTTCTAGTGGAAGCATAAATTCAATTCAACGTAACAATGACGGTACATATTTTACAGATATACCTACACCTAGACAATTAAATGATGGAAGTGGTATAATTTTTAATACCATTGAAATTTCAGTTGCACAGTTTATTTATAATGAAGATGAAACTTTTGATATTACGTTTACGGCAGATGCAAATGTTAGCTCTGATTTAAATTTTAGCATTAGTTTAAACAATTTTGGGTTTAACACATCCGATTTTACAGGAAGTACAAGTCTTACAATACCATCCGGACAGAATACAACGACTACAACAATTACCTTAGTTGATGATTCTGCTGATGAAGGTGATGAGGTTATAAAAATTAGATTTTTAGATTTAGTAGAGCCAATTGTTGCTTCTAATGGTGCTGTAGAGGTTAGGGTTGTAGATAATGATTTTACAGTTGCAGCTTGGGGAACACCAATAAATCCTACTTACGGAGTTGTTGCTAGTACACAACCAAATGGTTATTACGATAGTTTAGATGGTTTAGCAGATGTTGCGTTAAGACAAGCTATGCAAGATATAATTGCAGACCCAACAACAGTTAGAGCACAAACATACACAGATGTTATAGATATTTTAAAAGAAGCAGACCAAAACCCAGAAAATAGTAACCAAGTATGGTTGGTGTATTTGGAAGAAGGTCGCGCAAAAATAGATTACCAAACAACTTCTCTTAATACTGGTAAATGGAATAGAGAGCACACTTTTCCCAGATCTCGTGGTGGCTTTTTTAGTATTGAAGAAGATGAAATTGCAGATGGCATTGATGTGTATTGGACAACCAAAGCAGATTCTTTACGACATGGAAATTCTGATGCACATGCATTAAGAGCAGCGGATGGACCAGAAAATAGTAGTAGAGGTAATCAATTTTATGGTGAATATAATGGACCAACAGGTACTTTAGGGAAATTTAAAGGGGATGTTGCAAGAAACGTATTTTATATGGCTGTACGTTATAATGGTTTAGAGATTGTAAATGGCTTTCCTGATGGTAATGTAGGTGAGTTTGGGGATTTAGCGACGTTATTAGATTGGCATAGAAATGATCCACCAGATGATTTTGAAATGAACAGAAATAATATTGTTTATAACTGGCAGTTTAATAGAAACCCATTTATAGATCAGCCAGAAATGATAGAATATATTTGGGGAGATAATATAGGTGATGCTTGGGATCAATCTCTAAGTATAGACGAAAAAGAACGATTAGAAGTCTCTATATATCCAAATCCAACAAGTGGAAGAATTTATTTTTCTGGCTTACAAGATAAAACTAAGATTGAAGTCTTTTCAATTGAAGGTAAACTACTGAAGCAATTTAATGCGATTGAAGACTACATCGATTTAGACTTACCTTCAGGATTATATTTGCTAAAACTAAAAAACGATAATGGCTCAATTACCAAAAAGATAATTATTGAGTAAAAGCTCAAATATTTTGAATTAAAAAAGCCAAACTAAAAACTTTAGTTTGGCTTTTCTCTGCTAATTGATTCATTTTAGTTCATCTCACTTGTTCTAGCAATTAGAGAGCCTTCAGTTTCTCCAAATTCAATGCTAGGAATACCATCATCAACCTTCCATGTTGCACTACTCTTGGCTCCTTTCTCATTTTTTATACTAATTTTTATGCTAGTGATTTCGTCTTTCTTATTACGTTTTAGCTTATTATATTTTACTTGTATTCCAAACTTCTTAAGATTAGTTTTGTATGTTTCTAATACTTTGTCTGATGTATATTTTGTGATATAAGCTAATGTTCCGTTTTTAAATGCATCTTCATCATCAATAAATGTTGTTCTACTTACTTCAACCCTCCAAGGTTTTTTTTGCTTGGCACTATATTGTGTAACCCATTCATTATTACTGCCTTTAGTTTTAATAACGACCACACCATTCTCCCCTTTATCTCCATAGATTTCAATTGCAGAATTACCTTTCAATATATTTACTTGGTCTATATGCTTTGGGTTTATTATACCTATGGCATCATGGCTTACTTCTTTGCCGTCAACTATAATTAAAGGTTTAGGAATATGACTAGTGTAATAAGATAGCTTCTGATGACTCTTGCCACTAGGTTTATGTATCCATATATTTTCACCAGTCTTAATTACCTTTTTAGGTGTCTCATCTTCATAATAGAAATCAGATTTTACATTAGAGAAACGTTTTACTTCTACAGAATCTATTGTTCTAAAATAAATGGAGTCATTATTTTTAACAGTTTTTAGTTTGTTAATTACTTTACGATAACGGTTTAGTCTTTTTGGGCTTATACTATCCTCTACTATTAATTCCAAAGGGTCATTATCTTCATATATAAAAACGTTTCTTTTATATTTTGAATGCTCTTTTTTAGATCTGCCAACATTAAAAGTTTCTATAATATGTACATCGCTTTCAATTGCACCAACACCAAAACTTCCATCTTTTCCCATATTAAAGTAGAATGATTTTATGCCATTTTCATCTTTAACGTTATAATTCGTAGAGCCATTTTCAGTTTTAAAATCGACATTAATATCAACTATTTCATTTTTCTTATTTCGTTTTAATCCATTCAAAGTCATTATTACACCCTTTGATTTCAAAAATTCTTTATGTTTTTTTAAGCTTTTATCAGTCATCATTTTTGTAAATGTAACTTTAATACTTTCTGATTTAAGCGATTGTTTAAATTCTGCGGTTTGAAGACCTTTTTTAATTATAGACACATAAGCTCTTTCTTTAAGTGCTTTAATGCCTTCTTTGTCATTTGTTGCTATATCAAAATGCAATGTTGCACCTTCTATTCGACCAACATAGCCGCCACCTCTACCGTATAATTCTTTATAGATTATAAAAGACTCAATAGGTTGACCAGAATTACCGTAACTATGATTATTAAGTTTTAAAAATATATTAGTGAGTTCATTAGATGTGTTTCTGTGGATTTTGCTGAATACTAAACTGCCACCTTTTTCCTCAACGGTTTCAGTCATAGATTTTAATTCAGTATCTGTAGTGTTTTTGGTCACTACAAATTCTAATGTCTTTTCTGAATTTATGGAAGTGATCCCATCTTCAACATATACTTCTTCAGTATTCATACTCAATAGCAAACCTGCTAAGAGTGGGAGCATTAATAAATATCTCCATTGTTTTTTTGTGTTTGATCTCGATTTTTTTAACATAATGATGCGTTCTTTGATTAATGAATTATAAAAATTATTTGATAATGAAATGTTGTGATTAACAACACTTGTTTTTAATAATAAACGTTGGTATTCTTTTTCGCTATTAGATTTTATTTGTGTTTTATAATCTGCGATATATTCTAAATTCTGTCGCACTTCTTTTCTATAAAGCCAGATTAATGGATTAAACCAAAAGATCACACAGGCTACTTGCGTAAGTAGTATATCGATGGAGTGTAGTTGCTTTGCATGTACTTTTTCGTGAGTTAAGATAAGATCGAGTTCATTATCTTCTATAGTATCAGGATTATATACAATCCATTTAAAAAATGAAAAAGGCGAAATTTTGTTTTCTACAATAACGTAGGTATAAATACCATCTTTATTCTTGGGATTTTTTAATAATAATAAACCTAACGAACCAAATTGAAATACAAATTGAACTAAAAATAGAGCAAACCCAATACCATATATAATTGGAATAAGTTTAGTCCAATCAAAATTGGTTTCAGGTTGAGTTACCACAAAATCTATAGGAAAAGTCTGAATATAGGTCGTTTCAGAAATAACTATAGGTTCTATTGGTATATAAATTGGAATAACTAAAAATGGAAAAACCAATGCAATTAATAACCCTATAAATAGAAACCACCTATTATGCTGAAAAAATGTTTCTCTCTTTAAGAATAGATTGAAACACCAATAGAATAAAACAACTACAGCACTTGCTTTTAAAAGATACTCCATAATTAGGCTTTGTTTTCTATTAATGCAATAATCTCCTTAAGCTCATCTACGCTTATCTTTTCTTCCTTAGCAAAAAAAGAAACTACATTCTTATAAGAGCTATTAAAGTAATTCTCAATAGCCGTATTCATAAACTTAGTTTTATAATCTTCTTTAGAAACAATAGGAAAGTACTGATGTGTTTTTCCGTAAGCATTGTAACTAACATAACCTTTCTCTTCTAAATTTCTAATTATGGTTGAAAGTGTATTGTAGTGAGGCTTATCCGATTTAATTTCTGCTAAAACATCTTTTACAAAAGCTTTTTCTAACTTCCACAATATGTGCATTATTTCCTCTTCTTTGTTTGTTAGTTTTTGCATAATTACAATTGAATTTATATTCTATAAACCAAATATAACTATTTTTATAGTTATAAAACTAAATTAATAGTTGTTTAACGAAAATTTTAGTTTTTAGTTTGTGTAAAAATGAAATGTTATCTTCGCGACTTTAATAAAAGAGGTGATTAAATAATTAGAAGAGCGATGAGTGTATTTCTTGTTATAGCTGGTTTGGGGTTGTTAGTTGTTGGAGGTGATTTTTTAGTAAGAGCTTCTGTAGGGCTATCATTTAAACTTAAAATTTCTAAGCTAGTAATAGGTATGACGGTTGTGTCTTTTGCAACCTCAGCACCGGAGTTATTAGTAAGTTTACAGGCAGCTTTAGATGGTGTTTCAGATATCGCCTTAGGGAACGTAATAGGTTCTAATATTGCTAACATTGGTTTGGTTTTAGGTATTACAGCAATTATTTCTCCTCTAGCCGTAGATAAAGATTTTTATAAATTGAATTGGCCAATGATGATGTTGGCTTCCTTCGCTTTGTATTTTTTTTTAAAGAATGATGGAGTATTAACAGCGCTAGAAGGTTTAATAATGTTTGTTGCATTGGTTGCCTTTTTAATTATTTTAATTAGAAGCTCTAGAAAATCTACAAAAGCAAATTTAGAAGAGGTAGATGACGCATTAGCTGAAACTTCTGACTTTAAAATTGTAATGTGGCTTTTAATTGGTGCTGCTGGTTTATATTTCGGGTCAGATTGGTTAGTAGAAGGAGCAAAGCAATTAGCAACAGCTGTAGGTATCAGTGATTATGCGATATCAGTTACTGTAATAGCAATTGGTACTAGTGTACCAGAATTAGCAGCTTCTGTTATTGCAGCATTAAAGAAAGAAAAAGCCATTTCATTAGGAAATCTTATAGGTTCAAATATATTTAATATTGCTTCTGTTCTTGGTTTAACTGCAATGATTAAGCCTATTGTTGTTAACCCAGAAACTCCACAAATTTTAGGCACCAATATCTTTTGGATGATTGCTTTTTCAGCTGTGTTAATTCCATTGATGCTCATACCAAAACGATTTGAAATTGGAAGATTAAAAGGAATGCTACTATTTGGAGCTTACTTAGTCTTTATCTATATAACGCTTAAATAATAGAGATAAAAAAAGCTTGTAGTTTTGAAACCACAAGCTTTTTTTTATAAGTTCCTAAAATTACTTAAGAGGTAATATTAGCACTATTTACAGTTTTAATAATTCTACCAGCAATTTTGTATGGATCTCCATTAGAAGCAGGTCGTCTGTCTTCTAACCAACCTTTCCAGCCTTTTTCTACTGTAATAATAGGTATTCTAATAGAAGCACCTCTATCAGAAATTCCATAAGAGAAGTCAGAAACGTGAGCAGTTTCGTGTAAACCAGTTAAACGTTCGTCATTAAATTCACCATAGACGTCCATATGTTCGTCAGTAACAGGTCTAAATGCTTCACAGATTTTTTCGTAAATTTCTTGAGAGCCGCAAGTTCTTAATGTAGTATTAGAGAAGTTGGCGTGCATACCAGAGCCATTCCAGTCTCCTTTTACAGGTTTTGGATGGTATTCAATATAGTAACCATGCTTTTCAGTTAAACGGTCTAATAAATAGCGAGCAACCCAAATCTCATCACCAGCTTTTTTAGCTCCTTGTGCAAATAATTGAAATTCCCATTGTCCTGGTGCAACTTCTTGGTTAATTCCTTCAAAGTTTAATCCAGCTTCAATACACAAGTCTGCATGTTCTTCAACAACATCTCTACCCCAAGTATATCGTCCACCAACTGAGCAGTAGTACTTTCCTTGTGGTCCAGGGAAACCTCCTCTAGGGAAACCTAATGGTAAATCTGTTTTTGCATCCATTAAGAAGTATTCTTGTTCAAAACCAAACCAGAAATCATCATTATCATCATCTATAGCTGCTCTTGCATTTGAAGCATGAGGAGTGCCGTCTGCACTTAAAACTTCTGACATCACTAAAAAGCCATTCTTTCTAACAGGATCTGGATAAATTGCTACAGGTTTTAATAAACAGTCAGACGCACCACCAGATGCTTGTTCAGTTGATGAACCATCAAAAGACCAAATAGGGCAATCTTCTAGTTTTCCGCTAAAGTCGTTTTCAACTTTAGTTTTACTTCTCATGTTTTGAGTAGGCTCATGACCATCAAGCCATATATACTCTAATTTAGATTTACTCATTGTATTTTGATTTAATAAATTCACGTTACAAATATTGTAATTTTTTTCTTTTTGGTCAAAAATAATAGGGTATTTTAGGTAAAATGTTATTAATTATTGTTGATAACCCTATTTTTTGAAGGGTAAAGGTGTATTAATTTCAATAATTTGTATTTTAGCCCTAAAATTTTATCATTATGTCAACATTGAGATTTTACGCTGTAAAAAAATCATTAAAAAGAAAACCACTAAAGATAAAAGAAGCAAAGCGACGTTCAGAAATCTTTGGATCTAACGTGTTTAATGAAGCAGCTATGCGTCAATATTTAACCAAGACTGCACTTAAAAGCGTCATGGAGGCTGTAGAAAAGGGAACAAAAATTGATCGTGTGATAGCAGACCATATTTCAAATGGAATGAAAGAATGGGCAATTTCAAAAGGTGCAACACACTATACGCATTGGTTTCAGCCATTAACAGGTGCAACAGCCGAAAAACATGATGCCTTTTTTGAAACGATTGGAAACGGACTTGCTATTGAAAAGTTTGAAGGCAATCAGTTAGTACAGCAAGAACCAGATGCATCTAGCTTTCCTCATGGTGGTATAAGAAATACATTCGAGGCTAGAGGTTATACAGCATGGGATCCTACATCACCAGCATTTATATATGGTACAACTTTATGTGTTCCAACAGTTTTTGTGTCGTACACAGGTGAAGCGCTAGATTATAAAACTCCACTTTTGCGTGCCTTACATGCTGTTGACAATGCAGCAGTAGCAGTATGTAAATACTTCGATAAAAATGTAAAAAAAGTAAATGCATCTTTGGGTTGGGAGCAAGAATATTTTTTAATAGATAGTACTTTGGCGGCATCTAGACCAGATATAATGTTAACTGGTCGTACACTTTTAGGACATTCTCCTGCAAAAGGGCAGCAACTCGATGATCATTATTTTGGTACCATTCCAAATAGAGCGATGTCTTACATGCGCGATTTAGAAAATGAATGTATGTTGTTGGGCATTCCTGTAAAAACGAGACATAATGAAGTGGCACCAAATCAATTTGAACTCGCTCCTATATATGAAGAAGCGAATTTAGCGGTAGATCATAACTCCCTATTAATGGATGTGATGCAAAAGATTGCAAAGCGTCATAATTTCAAAGTGCTAATGCACGAAAAGCCATTTGCAGGCGTAAATGGGTCTGGTAAGCATAATAACTGGAGTTTAAGTACAGATACTGGAGTTAATTTATTGTCTCCTGGTAAAACTCCTATGAGTAATCTCCAATTCCTAACCTTCTTTATTAATACGATAAAAGCCGTATTAACTCACGAAGAATTACTGAGAGCTGCTATAGCATCTGCAAGTAACGATCATCGTTTAGGTGCTAACGAAGCTCCTCCTGCAATTATTTCGGTTTTTATAGGTGAGCAATTAACAAAAGTTTTAAAAGAACTTGAAACGGTTACTAAAGGTAAATTATCACCTCAAGAAAAAACAGATTTAAAGTTAAATGTTGTTGGTAAAATCCCTGAAGTTATTTTAGATAACACCGATAGAAATAGGACTTCACCCTTTGCTTTTACAGGTAATAAATTTGAATTTAGAGCCGTTGGGTCAACAGCCAATTGTGCTAATTCTATGACAGTTTTAAATACTATTGTAGCTAAGCAATTAATCGATTTTAAAGCTGAGGTTGACGAATTGATTGATAAAAAAACAATGAAAAAAGATGACGCTATTTTTAATGTTTTAAGAGAGTATATCAAGATGTCTAAAGCAATTTTGTTTGAAGGAAATGGTTATAGTATAGAATGGGAAAAAGAAGCTAAAAAACGTGGCTTAAGTAATAATAAAACAACACCTGAGGCTCTGAAAGTAAAAGTATCTAAATCTTCAATAGAGCTTTTTGAGAGCTTGGGCGTTATGAATAAAATAGAATCGGAAGCACGTTACGAAATTGAAATGGAAGCATATTGTCTTCATATTCAGATCGAAAGTCGTGTTTTAGGTGACATAGCTCGTAATCACATAGTGCCTACTGCTGTTCGCTATCAAAACATATTAATAGAGAATGTAACCGGTCTCAAAACCATTTATGGTGAAAAGTTTAAAGGCTTAGCGAAGGAGCAATTATCTCTAATAGAACAGATTTCGGAACACATTGAAGCCATTAATTCATTAGTAACCAAAATGACAGAAGCTCGTAAATTATATAATAAGCAAACTGATTTAGAAAAGAAGGCAAATGGTTATTGTACTGAAGTAAAACCATCGTTTATAGATATCAGATATCATTGCGATAAGTTAGAGCTTATGATTGATGATGAGTTGTGGCCACTGACTAAATATAGAGAGCTTTTGTTTACAAAATAATAATATATATACTAACTTTTGGTCGTTTTATTGCTAATTTAATGTTTAGAAGTACGTATTTATACGTATATTATTGTTTTTAAGATTCATTTTTTGTGTCGTTTATCGATGACATTTAGCTAGTTGTCGAAAAGCTAGCTATATCAGCATAAAAAAGAAGATTTAGTCATTTTTAAAATAGGTTATTTAGTATTTTTGTAGGGCTATTAATCAATATTTGTTAAAATGAAGAAGTTACTACTTAGTGTAGCTATTCTAGTAGGTGCAACTTTAATTCTTTCTCAGGACAATTCAGAAGATTTGAATAATGTTACAAAAGATGATGTTGTAAATATACAGTCAAAGCTACAAGCTGAATCTTAAAAAATCTAGGATAACACTATAAGGTGTTTATTACTATTTTAGAAAAAAAAGATAAAATCGAATATTCGATTTTATCTTTTTTTGTTTCTTAATAATTACTGAATGTAATTATAATTTCATTATTATTTTTCTATATTGCAATGCTCCATAATTTTTAATGAGATAAACTTATTTTCTAATAAAGGTTATATGAAAACCAAATATAAGTATTTAGTAATAGGTGTATTATTAGTAGTTTTTAGTATAAATTGGTTGCATGCTCAAGAAAAAAAATCTGAGGATAACAAAAAGCTGTACAGTAAATTGGCGTTTTTCGATTATCGAGGAACAAATGCCATTGATGTTGCCATAGGGACTTCTATCATCAGTGGAGACATACCAGAGCCAAAATTTGAAATATATTTTAAAATTGGGTATAAACGGCATGTTACAGATAACCTCAATATAAATTTCACTTACAATAAGTATAGCTTAGCATTCAAAGATATTTCTAGTGAAGGCTTTATGTCTTTTGATTTAAATATTGAATACCTTTTTAGTCCTTACAAAGTATTATCTCCATTTGTCCAAATAGGTTATGGTTATAATGCTGCAGACGATTTTAAGAATAAGGCAGCTAAAGCCCAAGGGGCTTTGGGTATAGAATATATTGTAATGGATGGTTTAGGACTTAAGTTTTTTGGCGAGTATAATTATGTTTTTTCAGATGAGTTAAATGGATTAATTGTAGGAGAAAGTAATGATACGTTCTTGAGAATGGGACTTGGTATTAATCTATACTTTGGTGGCAATATGCAAAAGCAAAAATTATTAAGTTATTTGGATACAGTAATTAAGTCTAATTTAGTGAGATAGTTAAATGCAATTCTTACTTTTGCAACACCAACCATAACAATCTTCAATGAGTAATTCGGTAAGCAAAAGATATGCACAACGTGGGGTTTCAGCTTCAAAAGAAGATGTGCACAATGCCATAAAAAATATTGATAAAGGCTTATTCCCTAAAGCATTCTGTAAAATAGTACCAGATTATTTAACAAATGACGTTGATTACTGTTTAATAATGCATGCGGACGGAGCAGGTACAAAGTCCTCATTAGCCTATATGTATTGGAAAGAAACAGGAGATATTTCTGTTTGGAAAGGTATTGCGCAAGATGCATTAATAATGAATATAGATGACTTGTTATGTGTTGGAGCTACCGATAATATTATGTTATCCTCAACCATAGGAAGAAATAAAAATCTAATTCCGGGAGAAGTAATCTCTGCAATCATAAACGGTACAGAAGAACTAATAGAAGATCTTAAATCCTTTGGAGTCACTATTCATTCTACAGGTGGTGAAACTGCTGATGTTGGTGATTTAGTAAGAACTATCATTGTAGATTCTACAGTAACTGCGCGTTTAAAGCGTGGAGATGTTATTGACAATGCTAATATATCAGCAGGTGATGTTATTGTTGGTCTAGAATCATTTGGGCAAGCCTCTTACGAAACCGAATATAATGGTGGTATGGGTAGTAATGGTTTAACTTCTGCAAGGCACGATGTGTTTTCTAAATATTTAGCCGAAAAATATCCTGAAAGCTTTGATGCTGCTGTGCCAGAGAATTTGGTATATTCAGGGCAAACCAAATTAACAGATGCCGTAGAAAATTCGCCAATTGATGCTGGTAAATTGGTGTTATCACCAACACGCACTTATGCACCAATTATAAAAGCAATTCTAAGTACATATAAAAGTGAAGCTATTCATGGCATGATACATTGTAGTGGTGGTGCACAAACAAAAATTCTTCATTTTATAGATAACCTTCATATTGTAAAAGACAATATGTTTGCTATTCCAACATTGTTTAAATTAATACAAGAACAGTCTAAAACCGAATGGCAAGAGATGTATCAAGTATTTAATTGTGGACACAGAATGGAGTTGTATGTAAAACCAGAAGTCGCAGACGATATTATCGCAATCTCAAAATCGTTTAATGTAGATGCCAAAATTATTGGTAGAGTAGAAGCTTCAAACAAAAAGAAGCTAACTATAAAAAGCGAATACGGTACATTTTCTTATTAATTTTTTAAGTGTGAAAAACTATTTTCAGATTATATTTAGCATGTTTATCTTGTGCTCAACTGTTCTTTTTGCACAACCAGATTCTTTATATTTTAAGAAAAAAAATGATGTTCATATAGAGTTAGGCTGGAGAGCCAAAAAGGAAGTAGGTATATATCTCAATCAGGTTTCATTTACAAATTGGAATTCGGGAGGAACAAATTCTATCTCAGGAATTATAATCGGACAATTCTCAGCAAAATATAAACAAGAAAAATGGTTTTGGAACTCTAAGTTCAATCTGCGTTATGGATTAAACAAACAAGAAGAACAAGGCATAAGGAAAACGGAAGATGTTGTAGAAGTAACTTCAAATTTTGGAATAGAAAAAGATCCCAAAAGTAATTGGTTTTATTCTGCTAGATTTAGTTTTAACACCCAGTTTGCTAATGGATTTAGCTATCCAGATAGAGACTAGCCTATTTCACAGTTTTTAGCTCCGGGTTATATGTTTTTTGGATTAGGTATGGAATACGGACGACATATTGAGCGATTGTCCTTTTACGCATCACCATTTACGTTAAAAACTACTTTTGTATTAGATGATGATTTGGCAAACCAAGGGGCTTTTGGTGTAGATCCTGCTATCTATGACTTAGAAGGCAATATTTTGAGAGATGGAAAAAAAGTAAGACAAGAGTTGGATGTCTTATTAACCAACCATTACGAAGAAGAATTGTTTGAGAATATAAAGATTACAAGCCTATTACGTTTATATACAGATTATTTAAATAGCTTCGGAAATATAGATATGGAGTGGGAGCTCAATTTTGATATGAAAGTGAATAAATTTGTAAAGGCCACACTTGGCTCGCATTTAAGGTACGACAATGATATTAAAATTGAAGTAGAACAAAGCGAAATGACTAACGAAGAATTTGTTATAGAAGGAGCCAAGTTGCAATGGAAGCAAATTTTAGGTGTTGGTGTTGTTGTAGATTTAGATAATATTATAAATACAACGCAACTTTAATTGGTTATAAAATATTACAAACTACCTTCACTCAAATACTTATAATCTTCAAGCTCTTTTAGATTTTTGATTTTTTTTGTAGTTCCATTCTTTAGTAGGTAAATAGCATCAGAGGCATCAATAATATGATGATACATGTGATCTGATATAATTACAACCTTATGTTCCTTCTCTATAGAAATTAGTTGCATAACCCTTTCAATATGTATTGGTGATAAATGAGAAAAAGGCTCGTCTAAAATCATAATTTTACTTTTCGATTTTAGAATTAGATAAGTTTCAATCAAACGTCTTTCTCCACCAGATAATGTTCTGAATTTTTCGTTTTCATAAATTGAAAAACCTTCAAAAGTCTCAATAAAAGTATTCCATTCAAGATTAAACAATTTGAATACTTTGCTCAATTTCATTCCTGAAGGAATAAAATTATATTGTGGCAGATACTTTACTAATTTAGTCGTGTAAAGTGGTTTTAAAAGTGGCTTGCTGTCTAGTCTTATCAGCATATACTTCGGTTTTAAATTTCCGAATGCAATATTGAGTAAACAACTTTTACCACAGCCATTACTACCTAAAATTGCTGTCACTTTTCCGGTTTCAGCTTTTAGGTAAATGCCATTTAAAATACGCTTGTTCTTAAAGTAAAGTTCTACATTGTCTAATTCAAATATCAATTTTTTAATTTTTTGTAATATATATAGTATCGAGAATAGATTTGTTTATGTAAATTCCTTAAACACAATAAGGAAACCAATAGTTAAAATGCAGTCCACAACAAACATAGCCAAAAATAGCTTTAAGGGAGATATTCCTATGTTCTTGTAAAAGGTTAATTTACGTTTGTTAGGTGTTTCACTCACATAATACCATGCAAAAACCGTAAGAAATAATTTGGTCGCAATCGCAGGCACCACATACGGATTAAAAAACCCAATAATAGCGGTTACAATAAAAGACCAAACAACAAACGGTTTATAAAATGCAAGTATAGCTAGTAGTCTCTGCATATTAATAGTGTAACGTTTGTTTTAGGTAATTTATTTTTAAATGTTAATATGTCCTTATCACTGACACTTCAAAATCCATAAAAAAGCGTATTTTTGAAATTCAATTTTTGAAGAGAGATGTTAGAGAAAATACAGATAATTAAGCAACGTTTTGATGAGGTGAATGACCTTATCATTCAGCCAGATATAATAACAGATCAGCAACGATATGCTAAGCTGATGAAAGAATACAAGGATCTCAAACTAATCGTAGATAAAGGCGAAGTTTACAAGGAATATTTAGATAATATCGCTGAGTCTGAGGAAATTATTGCAGATGGCTCGGATGCCGAGATGGTAGAAATGGCCAAAATGCAGCTCGATGAAGCCAAGGAAGCTATTACTAAGTTAGAAGAAGATATCCGTTTTATGCTTATTCCTAAAGACCCAGACGATGCTAAAAACATTGTAGTCGAGGTACGTGCTGGTACAGGTGGAGATGAGGCGAGTATTTTTGCAGGTGATTTATACAGAATGTATTCTAAATACTGTAGTGATAAAGGATGGAGAGTTGAAGTGGTAAGTCAGAGTGATGGAACTTCTGGTGGTTTTAAAGAGATTATTTTCGAAGTGTCTGGTGAAGATGTTTACGGAACCATGAAGTTTGAAGCTGGAGTACATCGTGTACAACGTGTGCCACAAACAGAAACACAGGGACGTGTACACACAAGTGCAGCCACTGTAATGGTATTGCCAGAAGCAGAAGAGTTTGATGTAGAGTTAGATATGACAGAAGTACGTATTGAGCGTACAACATCAACAGGTCCTGGTGGCCAATCAGTAAACACAACCTATTCGGCAATTAAACTGCATCACGAACCTACAGGTATGATTGTAAGTTGTCAAGACCAGAAATCATCTCACAAAAATTTAGAGAAAGCTTTAAAAGTATTACGTTCGCGTTTATACGAAATAGAATTGGCTAAAAAACAAGCTGCAGATTCTGAGAAGCGTAAAAGTATGGTAAGTTCTGGTGATAGAAGTGCTAAGATTAGAACATATAACTATCCACAAGGTCGTGTAACAGATCATAGAATCGGTTTAACCCTTTACGATTTATCTAATATCATTAATGGTGATATTCAAAAAATAATAGACGAATTAATGTTAGCGGAAAACACGGAGTTGTTGAAGGCTAATGATGATGTGATATAATCTAAATCTCTAAAAAGCCATGAATTAATTGATGAATACGAAGAAGATAATTATTTTTATTATTCTAGCTTTCTTGACAGCATTTTTATTATTTAGATGGTCTGGTATATTAAAGTCATTTCACGTACCATCCACTTCAAATGAACCTAATCTTTCACTTGGATCTAAATTTGTTGGTTCAAGTCTAAAAAAACCAAAGCGTTTAGATTTTGCATTTTTTAAATTTTCGGATAGTATCAGTGGTTATACAATAGTTAAAAGGCTAATAGCTGCTCCAAATGATAAGTTAGAATGTAAAAATGGTATTTACTATGTTAATGATATTAATGTAGACCAAGGAATAAATTTAAGATATGGGTATTTAGTTAGTGATAGTCTATTTCATAATTTTTTTAAGAAAGAATTTATGAATGATGAATCATTTGACGCCTTTATGAAGAATGATTCAATAATGATATTTTTGGATAAAAGTTACATTAAGCAATTAGGTTTTCAATTAAAAAGATATATTGATACGACTTCGAAAAATATGGCACCAGATATTAAGTTAAATAGAAAAAATTGGAACATTAATAATTTTGGACCAATTATAATACCAGAAGGAAAATATTTCTTTTCAGGAGACAATAGAGATAATTCTTATGATTCTAGATGGCGAGGATTTGTAGATGAAGATAATATTTGTGGAACCCTATTATTTCAATTTGAATAATGACAACAACCCAACTCATAAAACAAATCCACAAAAAGCAATCCTTCCTATGTATAGGATTAGATATAGATTTAAATAAGATTCCAAGGCATTTATTAAAAGAAGAAGATCCAATCTTTGCTTTCAATAAAGCGATTATCGATGCTACACATCATCTTTGTGTGGCTTACAAACCAAATACAGCATTTTACGAAGCATACGGAATTAAAGGTTGGCAAGCTCTAGAGAAGACGATTAAGTATCTCAACGATCATCATCCTGAGATTTACACCATTGCAGACGCTAAAAGAGGAGACATAGGTAATACAAGCACTATGTATGCTAAAGCCTTTTTTGAAGACTTAGGTTTTGATAGTGTAACCGTTGCACCTTATATGGGAAAAGATTCTGTAGAACCTTTTTTAGCGTTTGAAGATAAACACACCATCCTATTAGCTTTAACTTCCAACCAAGGTGCGTTCGATTTTCAAACAAAGACTGTAGATGGAGTAGAATTGTATAAGCAGGTTTTAGAAACTTCTAAATCTTGGAATAATTCTGAAAATCTAATGTATGTTGTTGGCGCGACAAAAGCAGAGTACTTTGCTGATATTCGAAAGATCATTCCTAATAGTTTTTTGTTAGTTCCTGGTGTTGGAGCACAAGGTGGAAACCTCCAAGCCGTTTGTAAATATGGGATGAATGCTTCTGTAGGCTTATTAATTAATTCGTCTCGAGGAATTATTTATGCTTCACAAGATGAGGGTTTTGCGCAAGCCGCAGCTAAAAAAGCTGAGGAGTTGCAATTGCAGATGAAAGCCCAATTAGAACGTCATTAACAGAGAAAATGACGAAATAACTCATATAAAAGAGATTGTCACAGACAAAAAATTTCTTCACAATAACGCTAATAATAACAGACAATTAAATGTAATTTAAGTGAGTTAATTAATCCTGTAGCGCAAACACCTTCTTCAATAAGTCCGTACTGCGAGAAGATACTTTAGTTCTAATCTCTTTTTCTTCAACAGCAATCATAGTATAAACGCCCTTTAAAGCTTCATTAGTGACATAATCAGTTAAGTCTGGGTTCACATTATTTGTTAAAGGAATGCTATTATACTTAGTGATTAGGTTCGTCCAGATTTTATCTGCACCAACTTTACTAAAAGAATTATTAATAACAGGTTTAAACTTATTGTATAATTCGGTTTGCGTTTTTGTTGTTAGATAGCTTGTTGCGGCATTGTCTTCTCCTAGAAGTATATTTTTTGCATCGTTAAAAGTAATGTCTTTTACAGCATTAATAAAAATAGGTGTAGCTTCTTTTACAGCATCTTCGGCAGCTCGGTTTAGAACTTTTAAACCTTCATCAGCTAGACTGCTTAGACCAATTTTGCGAAGTGCGTTATCTACTTTTTGTAATTCTTTAGGTAATAAAATTTTGACTAATTCATTTCTAAAAAAACCATCCTTTTGGGTTAGCTTAGAAACTTGTTTGTCGATGCCTAGATCTAAAGCTTGCCTAAGACCAGAGGCAATATCAGTATTATTAAGTACACCACCAGACTGTGGTAATGAATCTACAACTTGCTGTAATTCTACACAGGCCATTAAGTTGAAAATAATTAGTAGGGCGAAAATTCTCTTAATCATCAGTTTAGGTTTTGTAACTTTAACAAAGATAATTTATAGAGTTGAAAATATTTCATATATCATACCTAAACTTCGTAATAAGTGTAATTTGTTGTTATTATTCTCATAAGAATAAGAACAATAAAAGCAACCCAGATTTTAATGGAGTATTATTAAATAATGACTAGGTGATTGATAGTGTTTTGTTACTAGGATATAATAGAGCGTTGTTTAATAATTACCAACTATTAGTTTTAAAACCAGATAACTACTTAATGTAAAAAAATTTACAGGAATAATTATCCAGCATTATAGTGCCGTAAAATATCATATAAACAATGTTGTATTTTGATACAAATTAAGCCATTCTTGGTCTCCTATCTGCAGAGTAAATGCAACAATTAAGCTTAAGATTGTCAACTAAAGTTTTACGGAATAAGGTTTTAAGTTTATAACAGAATAAGATTCACATTTATGGAACAAAAAAATATGTTCTTTTAATATCTATATGCTTATTAATAAAAACAATATTACTTTGATTATAGACCATAAAATTGATAATCGAAGCAATAATATTTGGCTAATCTTTACTATAAATTAGTAATGGGATTTTATACATAAAAAGCACTTTAGAGAACGACTAAAATTAATCAAAATACTATGCTATGATAACTTTGGTTGAGTTTTATATAATTAATGATTATTGCTTTATTTTTTTGAATATTCCGTAAATTTGCAGCACTGAAATTAAGATTTACTAAGAATGATACAAGTAGCACCTTATAAACCAAAGTATAAAGTACGTATTGTAACTGCAGCATCATTATTTGATGGGCACGATGCAGCAATAAACATTATGCGTCGTATTATTCAATCTACAGGAGTAGAAGTGATTCATTTGGGTCACGATAGAAGCGTAGAAGAAGTTGTAAACACAGCTATTCAAGAAGATGCAAATGCTATAGCTATGACTTCGTATCAAGGCGGACACAATGAATACTTTAAATATATGTATGATTTGCTTAAAGAAAAAGGAGCAGAACATATAAAAATTTTCGGAGGTGGAGGTGGAGTAATTCTTCCAGAAGAAATTAAGGACTTAATGGACTATGGTATTACTAGAATCTATTCGCCTGATGATGGACGTGAGCTTGGGCTTCAAGGTATGATTAATGATTTGGTGCAACAATCAGATTATGCTATTGGTGATGCACTTAATGGTGAAGTTAAAATATTACATAAAAAAAACCCAAAAGCAATTGCTCGCGTAATTTCTGCTGCAGAGAATTTTCCAGAAGTTGCAAAAGATGCTTTAGAAGCGATTCATAATAAAAATAAAAACTCAAAGACTCCAGTTCTTGGAATTACAGGTACAGGTGGTGCTGGTAAATCGTCATTGGTTGATGAATTAGTGAGACGTTTTCTTATTGATTTTCCTAAAAAAACTATTGGTCTTGTTTCTGTAGATCCATCAAAACGTAAAACAGGAGGTGCATTACTAGGTGACCGTATTCGTATGAATGCAATTAACTCACCTAGAGTTTATATGCGTAGTTTGGCAACACGCCAATCTAACTTGGCATTATCTAAATATGTGAATGAAGCGATCGAGGTTTTAAAAGCTGCAGAGTACGATTTAATCATTCTAGAAACTTCTGGTATTGGTCAGTCCGATACTGAAATTATGGAACACAGTGATGTGGCACTATATGTTATGACACCAGAGTTTGGTGCTGCGACACAACTAGAGAAAATCGACATGTTAGATTTCGCTGATTTGGTTGCGATTAATAAATTTGATAAACGTGGCTCTTTAGATGCATTACGCGATGTGAAAAAACAATACATGCGTAATAACAATCTTTGGGATGTTCACCAAGATGATTTGCCCGTTTACGGAACAATAGCTTCTCAGTTTAATGATCCAGGAATGAATACGCTTTACAAAGCGATAATGGATAAGTTAGTTGAGAAAGTTAATGTAGATTTAAAATCTACCTTCCATATTTCAGATGAAATGAGCGAAAAGATTTTTGTGATTCCTCCAGCACGTACACGTTATTTGTCTGAAATTGCAGAAAGTAATCGTACTTTCGATAAAACAGCAAATGAACAAGTTGAGGTGGCTCAAAAACTTTACGGTATTTATAAAACTTTAGAATCTGTTCTTAACGTTATTGCGAGTGAAGCGAAGCAATCTCTTCTTGATAAGCACGGATTAAATAGTGATGAGATTCTGAAACAAGTTCAGAATGACAATACCGATTTTATAAAACTTCTTATAGCAGAATTTGACCGTGTAAAACTAAATCTAGATCCTTACAATTGGGAAGTGATTACAGGTTGGGACGAAAAAGTAAATAGATACAAAAACCCGATTTATACTTTTAAAGTAAGAGATAAAGAAATAAAAATTGAAACACATACAGAGTCACTTTCGCATTCACAAATACCTAAAGTAGCTTTACCAAAGTATAAGGCTTGGGGAGATATTTTAAGATGGTGTTTACAAGAAAATGTACCAGGTGAGTTCCCTTACACTTCAGGATTATATCCTTTTAAGAGAACAGGTGAAGATCCAGCTCGAATGTTTGCAGGTGAAGGAGGACCAGAACGTACCAACAAACGTTTTCACTACGTAAGTATGGGATTACCAGCAAAACGCTTATCTACCGCTTTTGATAGTGTAACGCTTTATGGTAATGATCCAGATTTACGTCCAGATATCTATGGTAAAATTGGTAATGCAGGAGTTTCTATTTGCTGTTTAGACGATGCTAAAAAACTCTATTCTGGCTTTGATTTAGCAAACGTTATGACGTCTGTAAGTATGACTATTAATGGGCCAGCACCAATGTTGTTAGGTTTCTTTATGAATGCCGCTATAGATCAGCAATGTGAAATTTACATTAAAGAGAATGACTTAGAAGAAGACGTTGATGCAAAAATAGCGAAGCTTTATAAAGGCAAAGAGCGACCAAGATATAATGGAGACTTACCAGAAGGAAATAACGGTTTAGGTTTACTATTATTGGGTGTAACAGGTGATCTAGTATTACCAGCGGATGTATATTTAGATATTAAAACAAAAACCATTGCCCAAGTTAGAGGAACAGTACAAGCAGATATTTTAAAAGAAGATCAAGCGCAAAACACTTGTATTTTTTCTACAGAATTCGCGTTGCGTTTAATGGGAGATGTGCAAGAGTATTTTATTGAAAATAACGTTCGTAATTTTTACTCGGTTTCTATCTCAGGCTATCATATTGCTGAAGCAGGAGCCAATCCAATTACGCAATTAGCATTAACGTTGTCTAATGGGTTTACTTATGTAGAATATTACTTAAGTAGAGGTATGGATATTAATAAGTTTGGACCCAATTTGTCCTTTTTCTTTTCAAACGGAATCGATCCAGAATATGCTGTTATAGGTCGTGTAGCTCGTAAGATTTGGTCTAAAGCACTTAAAAATAAATATGGTGCAAATTCTAGAGCACAGATGTTGAAATATCACATACAAACCTCTGGTCGAAGTTTACATGCTCAAGAAATTGATTTTAATGATATCCGAACTACGCTTCAAGCATTGTACGCGATTTATGATAATTGTAATTCATTACATACAAACGCCTATGACGAAGCGATTACAACTCCGACAGAAGAGTCTGTAAGACGTGCAATGGCTATACAACTTATTATAAATAAAGAATTAGGTTTAGCTAAGAACGAAAACCCAATTCAAGGCTCATTTATAATTGAAGAATTAACAGATTTAGTTGAAGAAGCTGTTTTACTTGAATTTGATAGAATAACAGAACGTGGTGGAGTATTGGGAGCTATGGAGACAATGTATCAGCGCAGTAAAATACAAGAAGAGAGTTTGTATTATGAAACGTTGAAACATAATGGGGAATTTCCAATAATTGGTGTGAATACATTTTTAAGTAGTAAGGGTTCTCCAACAGTAATTCCTAAAGAAGTGATTAGAGCCACTGAAGACGAAAAGCAGTTTCAAATAAAAACTCTTTTGAGTCTTCATAATGCAAACGATACAGAAGCATTGCTAAAGCAACTACAAGTGAAAGCAATTCATAATGAAAATATTTTTGAAGCACTAATGGAAGTTTGTAAAGTGTGTTCATTAGGTCAGATTACTTCAGCATTGTTTGAAGTTGGTGGGCAGTATAGACGTAATATGTAAGCAGAGAATCCCTTTTTACTTTTCAAAAAAGTGTAAGAATCGCTTATGCTGTGCGTAGTTGAAGTATCTTTATTTAGCTTAAAAAAAATAAAATTAATGTCTTTCAAAAAACTAAATCCTTTATTAAAAGAATCATTAGAAAATGCTGGTTTTGAAACGTCAAATGCGTTTCAGAAAAAAGTACTACCAACACTAAAAGGTGGAGCAGATACTTATGTAATTGCACCAAAAGGAAGCGGGAAAACAACAGCACTTATAATTGCAACAATTAATAAGTTAAAAGCTGCAGCTTTTGAAGATTCTCCACGCGCTATTATTGTCGTAAAGGATAAGGAAGATGCTTTAGCTTTAAAAGATGAGTTTGAAAGATTTACTAAGAACACAGATTTAAGAATCTATGCGCTTTATGATGAGTATGATATTGAAAAGCAAAAAACAGAAATTTACCCTGGTCAAGATATTGTTATAGCATCTCCAGCACGATTAAGTAAGCTTTATTTTCTAAATGGTATTCATTTAGGAGAGGTTCAGTTATTTGCTATTGAAGACGCAGATTATATGGGTAGAAACAATGCTTATAATCATATTCTACGTTTATCAGAAAGTATCAATAAGTGTCAGTTTGTAATTATAGCTAACGAGATAAATTCTAAGATTGCAAATTATCAGAATGCATTTATGAGCAATGCGCATTTAATTAAAGGAAAATAGATAAGAAAATTTTATATGAAAGCTATTATACTTTTTTTTTTCTTGTGACCTCAAATGCTCTGGTGAGTGAGAATAAATCTATTGATAACTGGATTAAGGAGATTGTTAACGATATGATTGAAATGAATGACTTAGATAAATATAGCGCAGAAGAAATTTCGCCAGATTTTAGTGTAAATTTTATTATAGTAGAATCTGTAAAGGATATTTTTATCACAGACAACAAAATTAGTATGTTGGTTAATCATGGTAAAGGCACCTATTGTACTGAGATTACATTTCTATATCTTAAAAAAAAGGGAAACTTCTATTTAGTATTTACAAAACCTGAAACCAAAATAACATTAGGAAAAGAAAGAAAATGGGTTAATCCATGGATTGATAAAAAGAATATTTGCAATTAGCAATATTACAAAGTCAACATCCAACTACGTTGTAGTTTTCTGAATTTACCTAATTCACCACGAAGAATAGGTAAGTAGTCTCTACCATTACTACTAGAATGTTCTAAACGCTTACAGTTATTGTATAATCTAAAGGTTAATAGATCTAAACTTTCTAAATGCTTATGTTTTTTGTCTGAATAGCGTTCGCGTTCTGCATTAATTATCTCAGGAGCTAGATTTGTGGATTGCTGTATAATATCGCCAGTAAAATAGATGTTACCATCCTCTGTTCCATCAGAATTTAAATAAGATAAATCTTGAGTAAGGTAAGTAGATATGTTACGAGAGAGCATAATAATATCCATGGCCTTTTTATATATAGGCAAATCTGATAAATGGGATGGTAGGGTGTAATTCATTTTTCAATAGCAATGCACACGAAATTAAGGACTTGCTACTACACTTTACTTTAATATTTAAAGTAAAACTGTATATTTGCTTTAATATATGTGTTAATATTTGTAAAAAACATTAAATGAGTATAGATAGTCTAAATTGGAAGATTTTAAAGTGCCTTCAGCAGAATGCGCGCATGTCTAATGCAGAGATAGGAAGACGTGTTGGAGTAAGTTCTCCTGCTGTTAGTGAGCGGATTAAGAAGTTGGAGGATGCAGAAATTATACAAGGCTATACCACATTTGTTTCTCCATTTGAAGCAGGTTACCAACTTAAAGCCTTAATTACGTTACGTGCTTTTATGGGAATGCTAAAACCGTTTTTAGAAAAGGTAAAAACTTATGATGAGGTTGTTAATTGTTATCGTATTACTGGAAACGAGAATTTTGTTATGGAAGTGGTTTTAAAAAATCAAAAACACTTAGAAATTTTTATTGATCAATTGATTAGTTATGGAGAAACCAAAACGCAAATTGTGTTATCTCATGTGGTAAAGCATAGTGAAATTAAGCCTTTGAAATAGTACGTACAAGTCCCGACTTGTAGGTGCTGTGCAAAAAAAAGTCCTACCGAAGCAGGACTAAAGATTTTCATCTACGGCATATAGCCTTATTGTGATAAGATTAAAGATTAGAAATTTTAATCTATAGCAAATCTACACAAATAAATCAATTAAAATATACGTATTGTTACGTATATGATTCCAGTTATAAATCCTTTATTTTTAATCCAATTTAAAAACTATGGCAAAAATTTTAGGATTAGATTTGGGAACTAACAGTATTGGTTGGGC